>DATDBO010000058.1:0-56912 GCA_036524775.1 Solirubrobacterales bacterium | reverse complement strand
GAGGCATGCGGGGTGAAGGTGAGCGTGCCGCAGCCGGTCATGCCTTGCGGGTTGCCGGCTTCTTCGTGGGTGATCGCCTCGCCGGCGTCCGTGCTGCCGAGCCAGGAGACGGCATGGTAGGTGGTGGCGAGCGGGCCGTCGTGCTGGTTTTTCGCGTGCGCCGCTTTGTGCGTTCGGAGGATTGTTCCTTTGAAACCAGGACCGGGATCTCTCCCGGCCCTGGTGGATCACCTTCCGGCTTATTGCTTCATCTGAGATCGGAGCTAGCCTGAGATGTGCTAGCTGACTGATACCCCGATCTGAGCGCCCTCGCTTACTGCTGTCAGGTTGGTTGTGGTCGCATTGTTGTCCGTGAATCCTGTCAGCGTCATCGTACCGGTTGTGGTTGTGTTGTTTCCGTGCGACGGGATTCCGACGAAACCACAGGCTGCCGTCGAGGTGAATGTCATTCCTGTTATTGTCATTGTGGCCTTAACGGCGCTTCCACCCGGGTGGTTAACAATGTTATCGTAGACTACGCCGCCCGTTGTCGGTGTCTGGCTCGGCACGCTGATGGTGCACCCGAGGGGGCCTGTGAATTTGATCGCCTGGCCCGCCGGGCATTCGATCGAGACTGTGGCATCGGTGCCGTTGTCGCTGCCGGTTGTGTTACCGGTCAATCGGTAATGGCAGTCGTTCACATCGACCGTCATTTGTCCAAGCGACGCCGTGCATTTTGGGTTGGTGTGGGGTGTTTCGTTGATTATTCCGGTGTATGAGGGAAGTACTGTTGCAGTTGAAGACCCATGAAGGATTGTGCCGGTGAATTTCGATGTTGTGCATTGGAAACTCGATCCACCGGGGATCGTGTATATGTGGTCATGGCTCGTTCCTGTCAACAGGGCTGGTCCTTGGTTAGTCGTTGTGAAAAAGTCGGTTGCCGACGCGACCGGCGTGGTTATGGCGCTCATTGCGAAGACCACGACGAGGGCGAAACCCAGCGCCTTGAGATTGCGAATCATGAGATGCGTTCCTTTCTTTCGCACTGCTTTGTTTTCCGTTGGTGGAACGCACTCGTTCTAGCGCGTAGGCGTCAGACACTCAAGGAATATTGTATTAAAGTGACGCGGATTGTCGCGCGCACGGATTGGTGCGCGCGGAGCCTAGCTTCTGGGCTTCTCGTCGAAGACTTTGACCAGATAGGTCTCGCAGATCACTGCGCCGAGGCGTCCCAAGGGTGGATGGGGGACATCTGGGTAGTAGACCATGGTGCTGGGGATGAGCACTTCGCGGCCACCCCCCTCCTTCATTCCCGGGACGGCGAGGTTGAGCCCCCGGAGGAGTCTCCTGTCGCCCAACACAAAGGTGGGTATGCGTGAGTAACTCCATGAGTTCGCATATCCGGCACCGTTTTCCCAGACGATGCAGTTATAGTGAAGAGAGACTTTGTCACCCTTCTTGGCGGTGGCTCCAGTGCCTTTGTTCAGCTCCTTGACTACGAGCTTCTTTGGCGGAAGTCCTTCCGGAATCTCAACCTGAGGAGCCGTTTTTGGAATGCCGGACTCCGTCCCGCTGTCGGCGGAGGCATCAGACGAGTCGTCCCCGCCACAGCCTCCGGTAGCTATCGGCAGGCAGAGAGCAACGACGAGCGCGGTCAACCTCACAAGTCCCCTGGGCAAAACCCTGAACATGCATTGAGTTTAAATGATCGAGCAAAATTTAGTCAACTGATCCATATGGGAGCTCGCCGGTGTCGTGCAGCTCGTGACGCAGTGAGTTGATCGTGGCGCCGATGAGCAGAGCGAGGCTGAGCACGTAGAACCAGAGCAAGGCGATCAGGACGAAGCCGAGGGTCGAGCCGAAGCGCGAGAGACTGGAGACGTTGGACAGGTAGAAGGGGAACGCCCAGTTGGCAATACCGGCGGCGATGGTGACGAAGGCCGCTCCGGGCCAGACGTCGCGCCAGGGCATGTGGCCTTTCGGCACCGCCCAGTAGATCACGCAGCAGAGCGCGAAGACGATCGCCACTGCCAGGATCAGGAGCAGCGCCGTGTCGATCGCCTTGATGTCGGAGAGGCCGAGCGGCAGCCGGTCGGTGCTCGAAACCAGCGCTGCCTCGATCGCCGGTAGGACAATGCTGGCGGCGATCAGGAGCACGACCACGCCCAGCATCGCGAAGGAGAAGCGCTTTTGCTCGATCCAGCCTCGATTCGGCACGTGGTAGATGCGGCCGAAGGCGGTATCCATCGCCCCCCAGAAGGAGGCGCCGATCCAGAGCGAGCCGAGGAAGGCGGCGATGCCGATCGTGGTCGAGTTGTCCTCGATCCGAGCCAGGGCATCGGTAAGGGTCCCCTGCTCGGCGTTGGGGAAGAGGCGCTGCAGGTCGTCCAGCACGCCCGCCTCGACTCCCCGGATCTTCAGCACCTGCCCGAAGACGAAGAGGACGAGCAGGGCGAAGGGAAAGACGGCGAGCATCAGGTTGTAGGCGACCATCGCCGAGAGGCCGGTGACGTTCTCACGGTAGGCGCGCTGCCAGAAGGCGCGCAGCCAGGGGCGGGGATTTCGGGCTGGATCGGGCACGAGAAGCCTTGACTTCAAAAACTGAAGCGCCTATCATGCGAACAGACGTTTGAGGCCGTTCAAGACGTGCAAGGCCCTATTACCTACTTCTACTTCGCGGACCGCGTCGCCGGTCCGCTTTTTTGACGCAGAAAGACGGGTGCAGAATAGATGCTGGTTGCAGAGCTTCAGGAGCTCGAGGAGGTCAAAGGGCTGATCCATAGGGGTCAGCAGCTCGGCGTGCTCACCTTCGGGGACATTGCCTCGGCGGTGTCCGAGGTCGACCTCGACGAGTCCGACGTCGAGGATCTCTACGGCCATATCGAGAAGCAGGGCATCGAGCTGGTCGAGGACATGGACCCGGCTCAGAAAGCGGCCGCCGACGCGATGCCTGCCGACACCGGCCGCAAAGGTCGCCGCCGCGCCAAAGCTGCGATCGACCTCAAACCGGACATGACCACGGACAGCCTGCAGCTGTTCCTCAAGGACATCGGCAAAGTCCGCCTGCTGACCGCGCAGGAGGAGGTCGAACTCGCCAAACGGATCGAGCGGGGCGACCTCGACGCGAAGCAGAAAATGGTCGAGTCCAACCTGCGCCTGGTCGTCTCGATCGCGAAGAACTACCGCAACCAGGGCCTCCCCTTCCTCGACCTGATCCAGGAGGGCACCCTGGGCTTGGTTCGCGCGGCGGAGAAGTTCGACTACCGCAAGGGCTTCAAGTTCTCCACCTACGCGACCTGGTGGATCCGCCAGGCGATCGCCCGCGCCCTGGCCGACAAGGCCCGCACGATCCGCATCCCGGTCCACGTGGTCGAGAAGCTGAACAAGATCGGCCGCGCCGAGCGCAAGCTGGTCACCGAGCTCGGCCGCGAGCCCACCCCCGAGGAGATCGCCGAGGTGACCGGGATCGACCCCGAGGAGGTCGACTCGATCAAGCGCTCCGCCCAGGCGCCGGTTTCACTGGAGAAGCCGGTCGGCGACGAGGAGGAGTCGGAGTTCGGCCAGTTCATCGCCGACGAGAAGGCAGAGTCGCCTTTCGACCGGGCGGCCGACCTGCTGACCAAAGAGGCGCTCAAGGAGGCTCTGGAGAACCTCTCCTATCGTGAGCGCCGCGTCCTCGAACTCCGCTACGGCCTGGGCGGGGAGCACCCGCGCACGCTGGACGAGGTTGGCCGCACGTTCAACGTCACCCGCGAGCGGATCCGTCAGATCGAGAACCAGAGCCTTAAAAAGCTCCAGCAGCTGGGCGAAGCGCAGAAACTGCGCGAAGTGACCTGAGGTTAGCGGAGCATAGAAAGGGCCGGGCAAAGGCCCGGCCCTTTCTAGAATCGAATTCCGCTATTCGCTTGCTTTTACTGCTTCAGCGACGGCGTTCTGGATTTTGCCTGAGAGTACCGCGGAGTTGGTACCCGCCGGCGAGGGCAGGCCGACGATCGAGTTGACGAACGGGTCGATCAGGAATGAGAAGAACCCGCCGCAGCCGCTGGCTCCCGGAGCAGCGAACGAGTTGTTCACGAGAGAGCCTCCGCTGAGGGTAATGATCGTTTGTGCTTCGTTGAATTCCACCGTTCCCGCACTGCCTTTGATCGGTTTATTTGGCGGGGGTGGTGAGGTCGTGCCACTGGTGAAGTCGATCACCACCGGTTTGGAGTCGGAGCCGATGTAGCAGTTGCTACCGAGGAACGGGTTGCTCAGCTTGATTTTGACCGGCAGCGAGAGAGCGGTGCCGGTTTCAGAGAGCAGGTTCGTCGTATTGATTTTGACCGAAGACGCAGGACCAGCCAATTCAACCGTTGCCGTCACTCCGGTGAAGCCGTTGTTGATGGTTTCGTTAAACAGGTCTCGGAGGAATTTCGGCCACCAGCCCGGTGCTTCGATTCCAAGCAGCCCGCCTGGTACCGGCTGCGGGGTTTTCGAGAGCGTGTCCCCGTTCTCAGCCCCGACGAAAACGGATTCACCTTTTTCGTTGATTTCGAGACCGCCCTGGAGAATGACCGGGTTTTTCAGGGGGGTGTTTTTTTTGCCGATCTGGAAGAAACCGCCATTCGATTCCGAGTAGACACAGAGCAAGACCGTCGGTTTGCTCAGCGGGCACTCTTTGAACTGAGCGTATTCCCCCGTCGGATTATGCGATGCGCCGAGCGCCGGCGATGCCGGTACAAGCATCATCGCCATCAGTGCTGCGACAATGAATAGCCTTCTCATTGACTGGATCCTTTCGATTGTTTTCGTGGTAACGGCCAGGTCGGAGCGGGCGACGGCGTTTGGCCGCTGCCCGACGCTGTAGGGCTCCCATGCCCCATGTGCCACGAAAAAAGCTCCTCCCATCGGTCTCAGTGGGACCGCGCCGTTTCCTTAAGCAGTAAAAGCTTGTACCAAAAAAAACGGCCCAATGCAAACTTGGTGGCCATCGGGCCTAGGCAGCAGATCGCGACAGCTCGCCGAACAACTCCCGGTGTAGGGAGTCGAGCAGGACACGAGCTAGCCGAGTATCCCCGCCTGGCTCGATGCGGTCCGTGTCCGCCTCGATCACTGCTTCGAGCCAGGCCGTAACGGATCCCAGTGCCCAGGCGTCGGGCGAGCCCTGCAGGCGAGAGGTGCAAGATTCGATCTCGCCCCGCTTGACGCTGACGACCACACCGGCGAGACGGCGTTCCTTTCCGGCCGGAATTTCGGCGGCCATCCGACAGGAGCCCGAAACCGCGTTCTCCGGGCTCAGCAGGGGCACGCTGAGCAGGAACGCCGCCTCGACATCCACGCGTCCGATCGGCGCAGTGTGCTCGGGCATGTGGCGCCGCTCCCAGCGCGCAGCTGCGGCCAGTGGGCCGATGCCCTGACGCGTCCAGTCAGTCAGCGCATAGGGGGTGCCGCGGCCGTTGCTTGGGCATGCCTCGACGTGTCCGGCGAGACGCATCGCCGCAAGTCGTCTCTCCAGTGAGGGATAGCTGAGCGAGACGATCACTCGGTCCAGCTCGGTGAGCGAAAGCGGGCCGGTAGCCAGAGCGCGCAGCATTGCCGTCGACCAGCTCTCGGCAAGGGACTTGATCGCGGCCTTGGCGGGGCTGCCGCCAAGCGGCAACGGTCCGTCGGGCGCCCGCGCAAGCCAGCGGTCCAGCGTGTCGGCGACGAAGAGCAGATCCCGTCCGGGAGAGCCCAGTTCGTACTCGAGCACGCCCGGAAAGCGGTTGCGCCGCTGTTTTTCGATAGCGCCGATCTCCTCCAAGCGCTTGAGTTGGGCGCGCAGGGTCGTCTGTGCGGGCAACCCGGTCTGCTGTCGCAACTCGACTTGCTGCTTCGGGCCTTCCGCCAGCGCCCGCAGAATCAGCACGTTCAGCGGTGCGGAGAGCAGCACAAGGGTCTGCGCCCCGGAGCGCGCCCCATTCCCGCTCCCGTTGACCGTGTTCCCAGTCAAACAAAGCTATTATGTCATTAATCAGTTTTATTTGGGGACTAGTCGGTGCCGTCTTGTCCGAATAGCTTCTCGTGCAGGCTCTCGAGGAGGACTTGCGCGAGTTGGACGTCGCCGCCGGCCTCGATCCGCCCGGCGGTGGGGTCGATGAGCGTGTCGAGCCAGTCGCGGGGCGTTCCGGTTGCCCAGGTCGCGGGCTCCTGCTCGAGCAGGGTGGAGGAGGTGACGACGCGGCCACTGTCGACCTGTGCCGTGGCCCCCGCGATCAGGGGAGGGCCGCCGGGTATCTGGACGCCGAGCCGGCAGGTGCCGCGCAAGTCGGCCGGCAGCTGCAGCAGCGGCAGGGTGAGCTGGAAGGAGGCCTCGACGTCGAGGATGTCGGGCGGGTCCACGTCTTCCTCAGGGAAAAGGGTCTCGGCCCGCGCCGCCGCGGCGAGCGGCGCGATGCCTTCGCGCAGCCACTCGGTCGGCGCGTAACGGGTTTCTCCGGTCCCGTCCTCGGCTTGGGCCAGGCCGTTGCGCAGCAGCGCGTCGAGGTGTTCCTCCGTGGTCTCGTAGTCGAGCAGGCCTACGGCCCGGTCCAGGTCCGGCAGCGTCACCGGCTCGGCGGCAAGGGCGTGGATCACCGTCGCTGACCAGCAGCAGACGAGAGCCGCCAGCGGATCGGCCCCCTCGGGACCGATCCGCAGCGGCCCGTCCGGGCAATTGTGCAGCCAGCGTTCGAGCACGAGGCCGACGGCAAGGAAGAGCTCGCCCTTGGAGGTGGCTTTCATCGACGCTTGCGGACCGATGAAGTCGCCGGGGTCGACTCTTGCCATCGGTCCCTCGGTTCGCCTCTCGGCGCGCTCACCGAGCTCCTCTTCGAGCTCCACCTCGTCGACCTCGCCCAGCAGGCCGCCCTGGAGCGCGCGCTCCAGCAGGTCGAGCAGATCCTCGCGCGACTCCTCACTGGTCATGAAGAGCAGCGTCAGCGTCCCCGCCCGCGCCCTGAACTCCCCGCCGGTGGCCTCGATTTCAGCCACAAGCTAATTATGTCATTTGTAGGCAGTTATTGGGAATTTGCTGGGTTTGCCAAACGCCGAGGATGCTCAGAAGACTGAGACGCCGAACAGCGCTCGGTGCAGCGCCTCGACCGCCGCCTCGGCGAGCCAGCAGTCGCCCCCTGAGCGCACGTGCTTGGCGTCGGGCTCGATCACCGTGTCGAGCCACTGCGTTGCGGATGCGGCCGCCCACGCGTTCGCCTTGCGGTCGAGGCCGGAGGTGACCGCGACGACGCGTCCCTCCTCGATCCGCGCCGTGACCCCGGTGAGTGGCTCGCTCTCGTCCTCGGCCAGATTCAGTCCCATGCTGCACAGGCCAGTCAGCTCCTTCGGCATCTCGACGAGAGGCAGGCTGAGGCGGAAGCCCGCTTCGACGTCGAGCGCCTCGATCGGCGCCATGCCCTCCATCGGGTTGCGGCGCTCCAGCCGCGCCGAGGCGATGAGCGGCGCGATCCCGGAGCGCATCCAGTCGGTGAGCGCGTAGAGCGGTTCGCCGCCGCCGGGGAGGGACTCGATCTGGCGGGCGTCGTCCATCGCCCTCATGTGGCGCTTGAGCTCGCGCCGGCCGACGTCCTCGACCATCTTCTCCAGCTCGACGAAGGTGAGCGGTTCGCGCGCCAACGCATGGACCACCGTCGCCGACCACGCTTCGGCGAGTGACGCGACGGCGTTCTCGGCCTCCTTGCCGTCGAAGTCCAGCGGCCCGTGAGGCGCGCTCTGCAGCCAACGCTCGACCACAAAGCCCGCGTACAGCGCTTCCTGCCCACCGGCGCTGACCTGATAGACGCGGCCCGGCTCGAGCTTGAGCGGCCGCTCGAGCACCGAGCGCAAGATGCCGCGGTTGATCGGGTTCGCAGCCATCATCAGGATCTGCGCGCCCGCGCGCATCTTGCGCCTCCTCGCCCTGATGTCGCCACTCGACATCCTATCTGGAATTGTGACACGAACCTGCTTTCTTTGGGAATTAGTATGGCAATACTTAGGGTTGGCCTTCTTTCCCCTCAGCCAAGCATGCAACTACTCCCTAGCGATACAGAATTCTGTAGCAATCGCTAAGCTGATTCTCGTGGGGGATTGGGGACTCAATGCGGTCGTCCGCTCCGGGCGGCTCTGGCCAACGATCGCGGCCATGCTTGCTGTTCTCCTCTGCTGCGTCGTAGCAGGCTGCGGGGCCGACGCCGGTCAGGATGGCAACCCAACGATCACGGTCGGCTCGAAAAGCACCACTGAAGAAATGATCATCGCCGAGATCTATGCGCAAGCACTTGAAGCCGCGGGCTTCAAGGTAAAGAGAGAACACAATCTTCCCGCCGGTCTGCCGCCGTTCGAGCAGAAAGGGCTCCAAATATCGGGCTATCCGGAGCACCTCAACATCGCTCTGAAGGATGTCTTGAGAAGCAAGCAGGACGTGCCGGGCGACAGGGAGAGAGCCTACGAGATGACCAAGGAGGGTCTAGAGGAGAAAGGCCTCGTGGCATTCCCTCCGACCTCCTTCTCTCGCTCAAAAGCAGTCGGAATGCTGAGGAAAATGGCCGTGGAACGCGACCTGAAGACCCTGTCGGACCTCAGGAAGCAGGCCGGCGAGATGACCGTCAAAGCCGATGACTTCTGCAGCTTCGTGATGGACTGCTTCCCCGGCTTCCAGCGCTTTTACGGGATCTCCTTTGAATCGTTTTCCGCGATTGAAAAGAACGAGCGCTACAAGGTCTTGGAGAACGGCGAAGCGGACGCGGCGATAGTACTCAGCACGGAGGGGCAGCTGGCGGGAAGGAACAGCAAGTTCGTGATCCTCGAGGACGACAAGGAACGAATGCCCGCCGGGCACATGTTCTGGTTGACCACCAAGGACCTCGTCGAGGAAGCGGGACCCCGCTACGAAAAGACGATAGTCGCAGCGCAGAAGGGGCTGACCCTGAAGGTCATGCAGGAGCTCAACGCGACAGTCACGCTTGAAGGAGGGCCAGTCACCAAGGTGGCCGGCGAATACCTGAAGTCGACCAGCTACAAGAGCCGATGAGACGGACGGTAGCGGCGATCCTGTTGACGATCCTCCTTTGTGGTGCCGCCGCCGGTTGCGGAGGCGCCGGGGCGAAGGAGAACGGTGAGGTGACGATCACGGTCACCTCTCGGAGCTACCCCGAAGAGGAAGTGCTGCGTGAGATCTATGTACAGGCCCTGGAGGGGGCCGGGTTCGACGTGAGGCGGCGCGAGCTCGATGGACAGCTGGCGCCGGAGGCATTGGAGGCCGGGCGCGTATCCGGGTATCCCGACCATTTGGAGACTGCTCTCACCGAAGCGATGCTTGCCGAAGCGGAAGAGGTACCCGCGTCCACCACCGCGGCGTACCGAGAGGCCAGAAGGTTGTTTGGGGAGATGGGCCTTGTTCCCTTCCCGCCCGCGCCTTTCGTGCGCACCAAGGCAATCGGGGTGCTGACGAGCACGGCCAAGGAACGCGACATCGAAACCCTCTCCGATCTCAAGGGACCGTCTCGCCAGATGCTGGTGATAGAGCGCGAGTTGTACTGTCACGGGCGGGCAAATTGCCTCGGTGGTTTGGAGCGCACGTACGGGATCGTCTTCAAGGAATTCTTTGGGATTTCGCTGCGTGAACCGTCCTCGCTGCTCTACAAAGCGCTCAGGGGAGGCGAAGCCGACGCCGTGATGCTGATCACCACGGAAGGACAACTGGCCCGCAACAGGAAGTGGCTCGTCCTGCTCGAAGATGATGAGCGTCGTCTGCCGGCCGCCAACGCGTTCTGGATGACGAGCCAGGACGTCATCGACGAAGCAGGGCCGGACTACGAAAAGGCGATCCTCGACGCGCAGAAAGGCCTGACGCTAGAGGTTATGCGCGAGCTCGACGCGGCGGTCGAACTCGAAGGCAAGCCGCCCGCCAAGGTCGCCGCCGAGTACCTGAGCGGATCCCCAAGAACTGGGTAGTCATTACCTGCACGGGGCGAGAACGTGCCCAGGGCTCAAGGCCGAGTGGCTTGCGGTCGAGCTATTAGGCGAATCGTGAGGGAGCAGCTGAACAGCAACCCGCTCGTACAGCTCGCCGTGGTCGGCGTGCTGCTGATCGGCGTCGCCGTCTTCCTCATGTCCAGTGGTGGGGGAGGGGAAGAAGAAGAATCGGCGGCACCCGAAGCGACGGTGAGCACGACCACTCCGACCGAAGCAAGCACGAGTAGCGGCGACTCGCTTTCCTCGGCGCTCTCCTCGGTGAGCGATTCCCCTCTCGCCGCGCCGCCGCCACCGCAGCCCGTCCTCGATGCCTGGGAGGCCAACAAGACGCTCGTCCTCCTCTTCGTCCGCGACGGCGGCATCGACGACCGTCTGGTCAAGGCCGCGACCGACCAGCTCAAGGGCTTCCGTGACGCCGCGGTCTTCATCGTCTCGGCCGCGAAGATCTCGCGCTACGCGACGATCGCCGAGGGTGTCGGCGTCGACCGCGTTCCCGCGCTGGTCGTGGTCTCGCCCAAGAACTTGAAGAAGACGGTGCCGACCGCCTCGGTCAGCTACGGCTTCCGCAGCGAGCAGAGCATCGCCCAAGCAGTCATCGACGCCGGCTACAAGGGCAAGACGCTCGACTATCACCCCTAGGGCTGGGCGCATGGCTGCATGCGGCGCCCGTGCTCAAGCTTGCACCGCGTTCTGTCGAGCTAGATAGACGGACGTATGAGCTACGCGCGCGAAAGCTGAGCATGGACTCGCGGGAGTTCCCGAGTCACCTGCGGCCGGTGCCCGACTCCGGCGACTCGACCGCGCCTGCGCTCGATCCCGAGGCGGGTGGCACGCCGGGGCTGACGCCGCCGCAGGTGCGCGGTCGGCACAGCGGCTTCGTCACCGACGTGCTCGTCGACCTCGGCTACGTCGGCGACGAGGTCGCCCGCCAGGCGATCGAGAGCGCGCGGACCGCCGGCCGGCCGCCGGAGCGGCTGCTGGTGGAGCAGGGGTCGATCACGGCCGATCAGCTCTCCCGCGCCGTCGCCGAGCGCTACGGGCTCGACCACGTCGACCTTTCCGCCTACCAGGTCGACATGGCGGCGGCCAACCTGATCTCGGTCAACACGGCGCGCCGCTACCGCGCGCTGCCGGTCGGCTTCGTCGACAAGGAGACGCTGCTCGTCGCGATGGCCGACCCGACCAACGTCCTCGCGGTCGACGACATCCAGATTGCCACGGCGCTCGACTGTCGCGTCGCGGTCGCCGCCGAGGAGGACATCGAGGCTCTGATCGGCCGTCTCAACACGCTGCAGAGCGCCGTCAGCGAGTCGATCAGCGAGGGCGAGGCCGAGGCTGAGGACGAACTGGCCGAAGTCGCCGACATGGAAGTCAGCGCGGAAGACGCGCCGGTGATCAAGCTCGTCTACAGCATCCTCGGCCAGGCGGTGGGGGAGGGGGCCTCCGACGTCCACTTCGAGCCCGGCGAGGGGGAGATGCGGGTCCGCTTCCGCGTCGACGGCGTGCTGCGCGAGGCCGCCCACGTGCCGAAGCGGATGGTCAACGCGGTCGTCTCGCGGGTGAAGATCATGAGCGACCTCAACATCGCCGAGAAGCGCGTGCCGCAGGACGGTCGCGTCAGCGTCACGGTCGAGGACCGCCGGGTCGACCTGCGCGTCACCACCTTGCCCACCCAGCGCGGCGAGGGGGCGACGATCCGCATCCTCGACAAAGAGAACGCCCAGCGCACGCTCGACGAACTCGGCATGGACGGCGAGGGGCGCGACCGTTTCGAGGGCGCCTTCCAGCAGGCCTACGGCGCTGTCCTCGTCACCGGCCCGACCGGCTCGGGCAAGAGCACGACCCTCTACGCGGCGCTGCAGGAGATGAACGAAGTCGAGAAGAACATCATCACGATCGAGGATCCGGTCGAGTACCGGCTCGAGGGCATCAACCAGATCAACGTCAACCGCAAGGCGGGCCTCGACTTCGCCACCGGCCTGCGCTCGATCCTCCGCGCCGACCCCGACATCGTCATGGTCGGCGAGATCCGCGACGGCGAGACGGCGCGGATCGCGATCGAGGCCGCGCTGACCGGCCACATGATGCTCTCGACCCTGCACACGAACGACGCCCCGGGCGCGATCACGCGCCTGACCAAGATGGGCATCGAGGCCTTCCTGATCGCCTCCGCGGTCGATTGCGTGGTCGCCCAGCGGCTCGCCCGCAAGCTCTGCAGCCACTGCAAGCGGCGCGCGATCGTGCCGCCGCAGGCGCTGGCCGAAGCCGACATCCGGGTCGGGGGAGAGGTCGAGGGCTACGAGCCGGTCGGCTGCTCGCGCTGCAATCAGAGCGGCTACCGCGGCCGCGTCGGGCTCTACTCGGTGATGGCGCTGAGCGAGCGGATCAAGGAGATGGCTGTCGCCCAGGCCGCGGAGGCCGAGATCGCCGCGGTCGCCCGCGAGGAGGGCATGCTCACCCTGCGCGAGGACGGCCTCGGCAAGGTCCGCACCGGCCTCACCAGCCTCGAGGAGGTCGTCCGGGTAACCACCTGAAGCGGAGCAGGCCCGGCGGATCGCCGGGCCTGCCTTTGGCACGTGAGCTCGCTGCTATTCGATCCAGATGCCGATCTGTTTTTTTTCGGCGCTTTCGCCGATCACTGTCGGCGATCCAACGATTTTCCCGTCTTCAAACGAGCCTCCCGTGCATTTTCCAGCCCCTTCGCCGGCGTCTTGGGTGTATTTGACGCCGCTTAGGCTCAGATCGACTTTGACATCCCTTGAGGTCCCTGCGCCGGCGTTTGTGTATGTCACTGGAGTCAGGCCTGACTGAGTGCCGATTGTCGCTTTGCACTTGAGCGTGCCGCTCGATTCGGCGATGACTTCGATCGTTTTGCCTTCGGCGCACTGAATTGCGCCAACGCCCTCAAATGCTTCGCCTACTTTTTCTTCGTCAATCGAGAGCTCGTAAGCACAGCCGTTCCATTTCACTTCCGCAGTAGAGAACCCGAATGCGTCGCAATTGGCGAATTCGGGCGATAGTGTCCAGGTCAACTGATCTTTGGCGGCGAGTGTGCCTTTATATCCCGCTTCAAGGCATTCCGCCGTTCCCGCGCTCAGTTCGATTTTTTCAGAGCCAGTGTCTTCACCGATCAAGGTCGTGTCTTCGATTTCGGAATGCATCTCCCGCGGGCCTGTCCGTTGGACCCAGACGCCCACCTGTTCTCCAGACCTTTCACCGATCACTGTTGGCGCACCATTGACTTTCCCGTCTTCGAATGACCCCGCCGTGCATTTTCCGAGGCCTTCGCCCGTGTCCTGGGTGTATTTCACTTTTTCAAGATGAATATCGAATTCGAGATCACGGGAGCTGCCAGAGCCAGAGCTGCTGTATGTGACACCGGCGAGCCCGGACTGCGTGCCGATTGTGGCCCTGCACTTGAGCAGGCCTCGAACTTTGGCAACGATTTCGATCGATTTTCCTTCCGGGCATTTGATGTCTGCGGCTCCCTCGAAGCTTCCGCCTTCGGCTTCCGCACCTTCATGGAACAGGTAGTCGCAGCCGTTGGTGATGACTTCCGCATTCGAGTAGCCGAACGCGTCGCATTCGGCGAATGCCGGGGTAAGTGTCAATTCACTTGCCGGAGAGACTTCCATTGTTCCGGTGTACGCCGATTCAGTGCATTCGGCTGTGCCGGCGTTCAGAGAGAAGTCTTCGATCCCGGTGCCTTCGCCGACCAGGCTTACGTCCCCGTCGATTAGAAGCTGATCTGGCGGTCCGCCACCGACCGAGACGCCAACCTGGCTTCCCTCCGAGAATTCACTGCCTTTGTCTACGTAGCCTGTGGCCGTCACCGTGCCGACGTAGGTGGCGTTGTCGCCATGCGATGGGATGCCGACGAAGCCGCAGTTAGCCGTCGCGGTGAATGTGATCCCTGTGGATGTCGCTGTGACTTTGATCGCGCTTCCCCCCGGGTGACTACTGACGTTGTCGTAGACAACCCCGCCCGATGTCGGTGTCTGACTCGGGACGCTGATGGAGCAGCCCAGGGGACCTGTAATTTTGATCACTTGACCCGCCGGACACTCGATCCAGACTATGGCGTCGGTGCCACTGTCGCTCCCGGTTGTGTTACCGGTCAGCTTGTAGTGGCAGCCGTTGACGTCCACGGTCACCGAGCCGAGCGATGCGGTGCATTTCACGTTGGTGTGCGGTGTTTCGTTGACGATTCCATTGTATGTGGGCAACACTGTCGCGGTTGAGGCCCCGTGGAGGGCTGTGCCGTCGAAGGAAGATGTTGTGCACTGGAAGCTCGACCCACCTGGGATATTGAATATGTTGTCGTGGGTCGTCCCTGTCAACACGGTGCTCTTATCTTCGGCCTCGAAAATGGTGGCCGATGCCGTCGACACTCCCGTCACGCAAAAAGCAAGCGCCCCGACGAGCGCCAGTCCCAGGACTTTCAGATTCTGAATCATCAGATGTCTCCCTCTCTTGAGTTGAATTTTTGCACCTGCCCCAAATGCATATCTAACGCAGGAACATTTAAGTATTCAAATATCTTTGTGTTAACGTGATGCCGATCTGACTTCGCGCGGGCAAGGTGCCCGTGCTCAGCGCACGAACTCCGGCACGCCCTAAAGGGATCGGGTCCGGTGGCCGATCTAGGCGTCATGACCTTCGATTTCTCAGAGGTCCTCTCGTGCATGGTCGAGAGCCGTGCCTCGGACGTGCACCTCACGGCTGGGGTGCCGCCGTCGATGCGCGACAAGGGCAAGATCGTGCCGATGGAGGGCTTCCCGGTCCTCTCCGGCCAGGAGACCCGCGAGGTCGTCTACTCGATCCTCAACGACGACCAGCGCAAACGCTTCGAGAATCTCAAACAGCTCGATTTCGCCTACGCGATCCCCGGCGTCGCCCGCTTCCGCGTCAACTGCTTCTTCCAGCGCGGCTCGGTCAGTGCCGCCTTCCGCTTGGTGCCGCAGGACATCCCGGCGCTCGACTCGCTCAAGGTGCCGCAGGTGCTGCGCGAGCTGGCGGCCAAACCGCGCGGCTTCGTCCTCGTCACCGGCCCGACCGGCTCGGGCAAGAGCACGACCCTGGCGGCGATGATCGACGTGATCAACGAAGAGCGCCAGGACCACATCCTCACGATCGAGGACCCGATCGAGTTCCTGCACCAGCACAAGCGCTCGATCGTCAACCAGCGCGAGGTGGGCAGCGACGCGCCCGACTTCGCCCTCGGCCTGCGCGCCGCCCTGCGCGAGGACCCCGACGTGATCTTGGTCGGCGAGATGCGCGACCTGGAGACGATCTCCACGGCGCTGACCGCGGCCGAGACCGGCCACCTCGTCTTCGCCACCCTGCACACCCAGTCGACTGCGCAGACGGTCGACCGGATCATCGACGTCTTCCCGCCGCAGCAGCAGGGCCAGGTGCGCACCCAGCTCTCGATCGCCCTGCAGGGGATCGTCACCCAGCAGCTGCTGCCGACCGCCGACGGGACCGGCCGCGTCGTAGCCACTGAGGTGCTGGTGCCGACGCCGGCGATCCGCAACCTGATCCGCGAGGGCAAGACGCACCAGATCTACGCCGCCGTCCAGACCTCGGGCGCGGTAGGGATGCAGACCATGGACGCCGACCTGGCGCGGCTGGTGCGGGCGGGGACGATCACCCGCTCGCTGGCCGAACAGCGCGCCTCGGTCCCGGAGGAGCTCAAACGCCTGCTCGGCTCGGCGCCGGTAGAACCGGCCGCGCTGCAGGGGGATGGCGTCGCGCAGGCATCCACGCCATCCGCACCGCCCCCCGTCTACACCCCGGGGGCCTAGCCGATGGCCGCCGCGAGCACCTTTGCCTTCCGCGCGATGGACGTCGCCGGGGCCGCCACGGCCGGCGAGGTCGAGGCCGAGTCCAAGGCCCAGGTCACCGAGCAGCTGCGCCAACGCGGCCTGATCGTCCTCGACGTCAGCGAGAAGAAGGCGCCCTTCGCGCTCGAGGACGTCTTCAAACGCTGGAAGTCGGTCGACGTGCGCGAGCTTGCCGTCTTCTCGCGCCAGTTCGCCACCCTGGTCGCCTCGGGCATGCCGATGCTGCGCACCCTGCACACGCTGGAGGAACAGACCCAGGACGACAAGATCAAGGAGGCGGTGGCGGGCGTGCGTGCCGACGTCGAGGCCGGCAGCACGCTCGAGCAGGCGATGGAGCGCCATCCCGAAGTCTTCGACCGCCTCTACCGGGCGATGGTCCGCTCGGGCGAGGAATCGGGGCGGCTGGAGGAAGCGCTCGACCGCGTCGCCTACCAAGTCGAGAAAGCAGACGCGCTGCGCCGCCAGGTCAAATCGGCGATGACCTACCCGATCTTGGTCTTCGGCTTCGCCACCGTGGCGTTGCTTGGGGTGGTCGCCTTCATCATCCCCGTCTTCGCCGGCATCTTCGAAGAACTCGCCGAAGACAACCCCCAGGAAGAAGCCGGCCTGCCGCTGCCGACCCAGGCCTGCGTCATCGCCTCGGACGCGATCACGGGCTACTGGTTCATCATCATTCCGGTCCTCGCCGGCCTCATCTTCGGCTTCTTCCAGTTCAAGAAGACCGACCGCGGCAAGGAGTTGTGGGACCGCACCAAGCTGCGCTTTCCCTTCACGATCGGCGACGTGATTCAGAAGATCGCCCTGGCGCGCTGGTCGCGCACCTTCTCCGGCTCGGTCTCGGCGGGCGTGCCGATGCTGCAGTCGATCAAGCTGACCGGCGAAACGGCGGGCAACGTCGTCCTCGAGCAGGCGATGGAAGACCTCTACTCGGCCGCCAAGCGCGGCGGCTCGCTCGCGGGCCCGATCGAGCGCAACCCGATCTTCCCGCCGATGGTCGGCCACATGGTCGCCGTCGGCGAGGAAACCGGCCAGCTGGAAAACATGCTCGCCAAAATCGCCGACTTCTACGAGACCGAGGTCGACGCCAAGATCAAAGCCCTCACCTCGCTGATCGAGCCGCTGATGATCGTCTTCGTCGGCGGCGTCGTCGGCTTCATCGTGATCGCGATGTACCTGCCGATCTTCAGCCTCTACGACAAGATCGGCTAATCCAGCGGCGTTCCTCGGCCCATAACCTTGGGAATCTCAAGGCACAATCCAAGGAAATGAAAACAACCCTGGAAAGCTGCGCTACCTTTCCAGGGAACCAAATGGACAGCAAAGGACGCCACGTCGAGCAGCTATGGCCGGGGAATCCGGCGGGGCAGAGCCGCGCTGAGCGCAGCCCGGGCCGCTTCCAAGCTTACGTCCCCAACCCGATCGCAGACTATGAGCCTCAGCTGACGGGGGCGCTTTCACAACTCCTGTCGGATGCCGATGGTGCTGTCAGAGCGCTGAACCTTCTCGACAGCCGTCGAGCGCATCAGATCGAGCCCCTGGCCCGACAGCTACTGCGACAAGAGTCACTCGCGTCCTCGCGAATCGAGGGCCTGGTCCTTTCCCACAAGCGGATCAGCGAAGCCGACTTCGATCTGAGGGGGACGCGAGATCAGCGGGCGCGCGAGGTGCTGGCAAACATAGAAGCGATGGACCAGGCGATACGCATCGGGTCGGGGAGCGAGCGGATCACCGCGCAATCAATCGTCGATCTCCACCACACTCTGATGGGGGTCACTCAGCCGAGGATCGCCGGCGTCATTCGAGAGACTCAAAACTGGGTGGGAGGTCGCCTCTATACGCCCGTCCGCGCGGATTTCGTTCCTCCCCCTGCGGATGAGGTCTTGCCCCTGCTGCGGGATCTAGCGGAGTTCATGAATCTCGAAGACCTTCCGGCGACGCTTCAGGCCGCACTCGCTCATGCCCAGTTCGAGACTATCCATCCATTTCCTGACGGGAATGGTCGGGTTGGGCGCTGCCTGATCCACGTGATCTTCAGGCGTCGCGGCCTCGCGCTGTATCACGTGCCGCCGGTGAGCTTGCTGATGGCAACTGACGTCGATCGCTATGTCAAGGCTTTGACCGCCTACCGTGGCGATGGGGAGGCCGAATGGGGTGCCTACTTCGCTCAGACGACCCTGGCGGCTTCAAGTGCGGCTGCTGACTTCGGGAAGCGTCTGGCCGAGCTGCAGGCGGAATGGCTGAAAAAAGCCGATGTTCGTCGCGGTTCAACCGCGGAGAAGATCATCGAAGCCCTTCCGGCACAACCAATGATTGACGTGAAGGTAGCCGCGAGGCTGACCGGCACCTCCGAGGAGGCGGCGCGCCAAGCCCTCAATGTTCTCGCGGAGCGTGGCGTGCTCAAGCAGGTGACCAAACGCAATTGGGGTCGGGTCTGGCAGGCCAGGGGCCTGTGGAGCCTGCTCGATCGCTTTGAGCAACGCCTGGCTACCGGCGATGGAAGTGATCGGCCCGTCAGACCCGCTCCACGTACTCGCTAGCTGCTGGGTCGAGCCCGCGCCTCAACACAAGCCTCGTTGTAGGTCCCGGTCCGCAGGCGGTCAGTGGTTTACGGCTTATTCGCTAGGCCGTCGGTCCGGGAAATGCCGCGCGCCTGAGTTTTTGGCTGACGCAGCCCAAATTTCGGGGATCAAGGGATCGGGGCGGTGGTCGATTAGGGGGTTGTGATGAATCTGCCAGTGCCTCGGTGCAAAAGGCAAACCCGCCGTGAGGTGGGGGCGCAAAGCTTGCGGGGCTCCTTTGCGGGAGCCGGCCGGGCTACCACCGGGGTCGACAGACACCACGTGGCTTCACACGGGGCTCTGGCGCAAACGATTAGGACCATAGGAGGTCACTAATGTTTCTCCAGAATCTCCGGGCCAAGATTGGCGCCCGGCTCAACGGCGACAGCGAGGGCGGCTTCACGCTGATCGAGCTTCTCGTCGTCATGCTCATTCTCGGCATCCTCGCCGCGATCGCGATTCCCGCCTTCTTCAACCAGCGGGACAAGGGTACGGACGCCCAGGCCAAGGCCGCGGTGCGTACGGCCCAGACCGCGATCGAGACGTACGCGACCGACAACGGTGGCAGCTACGCAGGCGCGGAAGCGGCTGACCTGCAGGGCATTGAGGACACGCTCGTGATCGCGGCCGGTGAAGACAACGTGATCACCGTTCCGCTGGCGAACGAAACCGAATACACGGTTTCCTCGGAATCGGGAACCGGAACCGACTTCGAAATCACTCGCGAAGGCGGTGTTGTGACGTTCTCCTGCGCACCTGAAGAAGGTGGCTGTCCGACCGGCGGCGACTGGAGCCAGTAAGTCACGTCACTGAACTGTCGGCTGATCAGCCGGCCGTTGACAGGGCGGGCCTTCGGGCCCGCCCTTTTCTTTACCCATTTTTTGCCTGGACGCATGGCCGATACGTCCACGATTGCGCGCTTGAAGCGCAGCCTTCAGGGAATTCCTCAAGGAAGTGGCGCGGGCGTCGATCTAGGACTGGACGTATGGCCATGTTCAAGCGATTGCTGAAATCCGAGGACGGCTTCGCCGTTCCGAGCGTCCTGCTGATGACCGTCGCCGCGATGGGGATCGCCAGCGTTGGCGTGATGGCCTCGATCCAGGGGCAGAGCGGCACCGTGCGCGACCAAGGGTCGAAGACCGCGCTCGCGGTCGCCGAGTCCGGCGTCGACCAGGCGCTCCTCCACTACAACCGCGGCGTCGCGCCCTGCGCGCCGGCGACCGAAGGCGATTGGTGCGGACCGGTCACCGGCATGTCGGTCAACGGCGGCACCGTCTTCTACTGGGCGCGGCTGGCGAGCGGCGAAGAGTGCGGCGTCGGCAACGAAGTCGAATGCGTCGAGATCGTCTCTCAAGGAACGGTCGGTGGGGTTACTCGCCGGGTCGACGTCTACGCCTCGACCGTCTCCACCGAGGACTCGACCGGCGGCGGTCCCTTCGCCAGCGCCAGCGTCCTCTCGCTCGACACGATTGAACTGGACTCGAACTCGAAGATCCACACCGGCACCGCAACTAACGGCAACATGATCCTCAAATCGAACTCCAAGCAGTGCGGGCAGGCGAGCGTCGGCATCGGCAAAAAACTGGAAACGAGCTCTAACGCGGGCTACTACTCGGATTCCCTGTGCAAAACGAAATCCAGCACCGTCCTGCAGCAGGAACTGACCCTGCCGCCCGTCAACCAGGGCGACGCCGCGACCAACAACGACAATGCTCGCTTCTTCGCTCTGGACACCGTCAGCGGCAACAAAGCCGACGCTTGCTGGGCCGGCAAAAACGCCAACGGCAAAACCACGAGTGCGTGTGGGACGCGCGAGCTGCGCGTCGACAACAACAGCGCCGTGACCTTGGGCGGCTCGGTCTACAGCTTCTGCAAGCTGACCCTGCGCAGCAACAGCGCTCTCTACATCGCGGCCGGCGCCGACGTGACGATCTACTTCGACTCGCCCGAGGCCTGCGGCTATTCCTCGGGCGTGACGCAGCTGGATCTGCAGTCGAACTCACGCATCACCTCGGCCACGGGCGACCCGATCAGCGTGGCGATGCTCTTCGTCGGCTCGGAAACTCGGCAGACGAAAGTCCAGCTCAACAGCAACACCTCGGTCAACGGCCCGTGCGAGCAGAACTTCGTCATCTACGCGCCTCGCTCGGATGTCGACCTCGACAGCAACTCGCGCTTCTGCGGCGCGGTCGCCGGCAAGACCGTCCACCTCGACTCCAACGCCGAAATCTGGACGGCCAGCGGGTCGGACGACTTCACCCTGCCCGGAGTCGAAATCCCCGAGACGCCCGCCCACTACACGCCGTATCGCTTCGTCGAATGCAGCGCGGTGACGGCGAGCCCTCCGAACGCAGGGTGCTGAGCCGATGTCGGGGGCGCGGAAAGTCGCCGCGGCGCTCCATCGCGAGCAGCGTGGCCTGACCCTTATCGAGCTGCTCGTCGCCTCGATGCTGGGTCTGCTCGTTGTCGGCGCCGGGATGAGCATCTTCCTCAGCGCCGTGCGCAGCGAGCCGCGCACCGGCTCCAAGGTGGCGGCGATCCAGCAGGCCCGCTTCACGGTCGACCGGATAGTGCGCGAGCTGCGCCAGGGCCTGGAAGTGGCGAAAACGCCCACGCCATCGTCCAGCCAGCTTGCCGTCGTCACCTATGTCAAGGCCGCCACCTGTGGGGGCGCGGCGGCGAGCACGGCGATCCCCTGTCGCGTCACCTACACCTGTTCGGCCGGGACCTGCACCCGCACCGTCGCCCAGCCCGATGGCAGCGCCCCGGGATCGCCGGTGCAGGTCGCCGGCGGGCTCTCCAGCTCGAGCGTCTTCAGCTACTCGCCCAGCGCCTCCAAACCGACCTACGTCGGCGTCACCTTCGCCTTCTCCACGGACACCGAGCCGGTCACCCTCGGCGACGGCGCCGCCCTGCGCAACCCGAGCGAAGAAGCATGAGGCGCGAGGACGGGATGACCGTGGTCGAGGTCGTGGTCGCCGGCCTGATCCTGGTCGCCGGCGGGCTCGGCGTCCTCGGGATAGTCGACGCCGCCAGCCGCAATACCTTCCGCGCTGAACAGAGCCAGGTCGTCGCCAACCTGCTGCAGGGAGAGATGGAGAAACTGCGCCAGGTTCCCTACGAGGAGCTGGCCCTCGATGAACTCCCGGTTCACGTCTCCGATCCGGAAAACCCCAACTCGCGTGTCTCCAGCGAGACCTTCTTCTACACCGGTCGCAACGGCACCGGCCTCAAACCGCTCGTCTACAACGGCGGCTCGAACGGAGGGGAGACGATCGAAGGCGGCACGGTCGACGCAGGCCCGACCCCGTTCCAGGTGGGCGACCTGAAAGGTCGCATCTATCGCTACGTCGTCTGGGACACCTGCCCCTCCTCGCTCTGCCAGGACGGCCGGCATCTGAAGCGCGCCGTCGTCGTCGCTCGCCTCGACACGACCGCTTCGGCGGGTACCCGCCGCTACCAGGAAATTCAGGGACAGTTCGTCGACCCCGAAGTCGAACCGGCGGAATTCCCTTCGCAGGAACCGGGTGGCAGCGAAACGGAGCCATGGACGCTGGTGCTGACCGATACCCCGTGCAACCAGACGGTGCGACAGGTCCCGCCGACCTCGAATGGCAGCCACTCCACCCACAACACGCGCGGCGACTGCGGAGCCGGCCTGCAGGAAGGGAGCGTTCCGGGTGCTCCCGACCTGCTCTGGCCGGCGCTGCCCGAAGAAGAACCCGATTACAGCTATGACCTGGCGACCGACGTCGAGCCGGCCAGCGGGACCGACGAAGGCCTGCAGCTGCTGCCCGGCGCGGACTGCGGGTCGTCGACGGCGACTGAACTGGCGGGTGGCGTGGCGGCCGATCCGGACCCCAGTCCGGGGACCTACCAGAAAGTCCACCGCTGGCTCTCGCCGCCGCTGCCGGAAGGCAGCGGCGACCTGCTGCTGACCGGCGACGGGACCCTCAGCCTCTGGACGCAGACGCTCGGCGGAGCCGTGTACTCCGGCCGGATCTGCGCTTGGCTCTTCGTCCGCTCCGAGGCCGGTGGCACGGTCACCGACACGATGGCGGTCAACCTCGGGCCACCGTTGAGCCTCCACTTCAACCATTTCGCCCAGTCCTGGCCGAGCGCGGTCTGGACCGAGATTTCGCTGCCCCTGAGCTTTGGCTACGCCGACGAGGGCGGCGCCCTGCCGATGGCTCCCGGATCTCGCCTCGGCCTGGCGCTCAGCGTGGACAACGACACCTCGAGTGCCCTGCAGCTTCGCTACGACTCGCCCAGCTTCGACAGCAAACTACAGCTCGAAACGACGGGCGCCCCTCCGCCCAGTGGCTGAGGCCTGTGCGGCGCTAAGTGCCGTCCTCCGCCGTACCGATGATGCGCGGGCGTGGACCAGGCGACGACGACGATCCTCCTCTTTCTCTTCGGCCTGCTGATCGGCAGCTTCCTGACGGTGGTCGCGCACCGGTTGCCACGGGGTGAGTCGATCGTCGGCGGCCGCTCGCATTGCCCCGCCTGCGGCGCCCAGATCGCCGCCTACGACAACGTCCCGGTCGTCTCGTGGTTGCTCCTGCGCGGCCGTGCGCGCTGTTGCGGGGTGGCGATCTCGCCGCGCTACCCGTTGACCGAGCTCGCCGTCGGTCTGCTCTATGCCTCCATCGTGCTGGTGCTCTGGGGAGACACGGGCGAGGTGGTGCTTGGCCTCGTCTTCGTGACGATGCTGGTCGCGGTCACGCTGACCGATCTCGAGCGCCGGATCATCCCCAACAGGATCCTGCTGGCCGGGGCGATCGCGGCGATCGCGATCGCCGGAGTCAGCGATCCGAGCAGCTTGCCCGAGCGCGCGATCGCCGCAGCTGCCGCGGGCGGCCTGCTGCTCGCCGCGGCGCTGGCCTACCCACGTGGGATGGGCCTCGGCGACGTCAAGCTGGCAGCGACGATGGGACTCTTCCTTGGACGCGACGTCGCACCGGCTTTGTTCGTCGCCCTGCTCGCCGGGTCGATCGTCGGCCTCGCGATGATCGCCCGCCACGGCGCGGCGGCCCGCAAGCGGGCGATCCCCTTCGGCCCCTTCCTCGCGCTCGGCGGCGTGGTCGGCCTGCTCGCCGGCGACGAGCTGATCGATTGGTACCTGGGCACGTTCTGAGCCGCCTGCGCCGTCGCTTGGGCATTCGTAGGTCCGTCCAGGTTCTTCAATAACTGAGTACTTGCAGGGCGAAAGTTTTGCCCTCTTCCTGTCGATTCATGGGAGGCGTGCCCTCTTTCAGCCTGACCAAGCCCAAGACCGGCCCTGTCGTCGGCCTCGACATCGAGGCCGGCAGCATCGCCGCGACCGAGGTCGCGGCGAACGGATCGCTGCAGGTCACCGCTTCGGCGATCGGCCCGCTTGACCCGGGCGCCTTCCACGAGGGCGAGGTGCTCGACCCCGACCGCCTTTCCGCGGCCCTCAAGGACCTCTTCGCCGAGCACAAGCTCTCCAAGCGGGTCAGGCTCGGGGTCGGCAATCAGCGGGTCGTTGTCCGCACCGTGAGATTGCCGGCGATCGAGGACCCGAAGGAGATGGAGGCGGCGATCCGCTTCCGCGCCCAGGAGCAGGTGCCGATGCCGCTCGAGCAGGCGGTGCTCGAGCACCAGGTCGTCGGCGGTGTCGCCGCGGAGGAGGACGGCGCGGCCCAGGTCGACGTCGTCGTAGTCGCCGCCCGGCGCGAGATGGTCGCTGCCTTCATCGAGCCGATCCGTCGGGCCGGGCTCGACCCGGTCGGGGTGGACCTCGCCGCGTTCGGAATGATTCGCGCCCTGGCCGGCGTCGGGGCTGAGGTGAGCGTCGGCGACAACGCTGCCGACCCCGTCGATCCTGCGGCGGCTGCTGGCACCGCCGCCAAGCCTGGCGGCGCCGTCCTCTACTGCAGCCTCGGCGACGTCACCAACCTCGCCGTCGCGCGAGGCAGGGCCTGTCTCTTCACTCGCGTCTCCCACGTAGGCCTGGAGGGAATGTCCGCCCGGCTCGCCGCCGCCCGCGGCCTCAGCGCCGAGCACACCGCGGAGTGGCTCTCCTACGTCGGGCTGGAGACCGTCACCCACGAGCTCGAGGGAGACGCCGAGACGATCGTCGAGGCGCGGCGCACGCTGGAGGAGGGAGTTGCCTCCCTCGTCGACGAGCTGCGCCTCTCGCTCGACTACTACGGCGCCCAGGAGGGCGCCCTGCCCGTCGAGCGGATCGTCCTCTGCGGCCCAGGCAGCGCGATCCCGGGCGTGGCGGCGCAGATGGAAATCGCCCTCGGCATTCCGATCTCCGCCTCCCGCCCGGCCCCCCTGGGGGGCTTCGACGAGTCCTCGGCCGCGCGGCTTACCGTTCCCTTCGGCCTCGCTCTGGAGGACTGAGGCGTGCGCCCAGTCAACCTGATTCCCCCCGAGGATCGCCGCGGCGAGCACGCTCCGCTGCGGACCGGCGCGCTGCCCTATGTGCTGATCGGCGCTCTCGTCCTCCTTCTCGTCGGCGTTACCGCTCTGGTCCTCGCCGGCAACCAGATCTCCGAGCGCGAAGGTGAAGTGGCCAAGCTCGAGCGCGAAGACGCCCAGGCCGCCGCCAAGGCGCAGCGCCTCGCCGCCTACACCGAGTTCCGCGCGATGAGCGAACAGCGCGTGGCGACGGTCAGCGAACTCGCCGACAGCCGCTTCGATTGGGAGCGGGTGATGCGCGAACTCGCGCTCGTCCTGCCCAGCGACGTCTGGCTCGTCGGCATGACGGCCACTGCGGCGCCCGGGGTCTCCGTCGAGGGAGGGGCCAGCGGGGACTCGGGCATGCGCGCCGCAGCGCCGGGCCCGGCGCTCGAGCTGAACGGCTGCGCTGACGGTCAAGAGGCGGTGGCCGGCTTCGTCACGGCGCTGGAAGACATCGATGGCGTGACCCGGGTCGGCGTCCAGTCGTCGGAATTGCCCGAGCAGTCGAAAGAGGGTGGAGGGGAAGGCGGGAAAGACTCGGGATCGGGCGACGAGTGCCGCACCCGCGACTTCATCGCAAAGTTCGAAATCGTGGTCGCCTTCGACGCCGCTCCGGTCGCCGAATCGGCCACCGAAGGGGAAGCGCCGGTTGCCACGACCGCACCCGTCCAGTCCTCGGGTTCCGAAAGCTCGGAAGAAGAAGGCTGAGATGAAACTGCAAATGACCTCGACCAACCGGGCGATCGTCGCGATAGTGGCGCTGGCGGTTCTCGCCTTCGTCTTCTGGACTCAGCTGCTCAGCCCCAAGCGGGAGGAAGCGAAGGAGCTGGGGGCTCAGGTGGAACAACTCGAAGCCTCGCTGGCTCAGCACCAGGCCGAAATCGCCGAGGGGGAAATGGCGCGGAAGGAATTCCCCACCGATTACCAGCGCCTCGTCGTCGTCGGCAAGGCCGTGCCGGGCGACGACGACATCGCCTCGCTGCTGGTCCAGGTGAACCGGCTCGCTGACGGCGCCGGCGGCACCTTCAGCAACCTCCAGCTGGCGGCAGAGGGCGGTGGAGAAGCTGCACCGGCGGCTCCGCCGGCCGCGGCCGGCGGCACTCCCACTTCGGCGACCGAGGTGGCGGCCTCGCTGCTGCCGCTTGGTGCGACGATCGGTCCCGCCGGCCTCGCGGTGATGCCCTATGCCGTCACCTTCGACGGCGAGTTCTTCCAGATCGCCGACTTCATCAAAGGGGTCGACTCGCTCGTCGCGACCGACGAGGAAGGAGTCGTCGTGGACGGCCGCCTGGTCACGATCGACGGCTTCGCGCTCGAGGCAGACCCCGACCGGGGCTTCCCGGCGCTGAAAGCGAACTTTGCCTTGACCACCTACCTGACCCCGCCGGGTGAGGGCGTCACCGGGGGCGCGTCGCCGGGGGCGCCCGGCACCACGACGCTGACGCCGGCGGCGACGACGACGGGAGCTGCGCCATGAACTGGTTGAAGAAAGGCCCCGAGCTGAAGATGCCCAAGCTGAGGAAGCCGAGCCTGAAGGGGTCCGGTTCGAAAGGCCCCGGCATCAAACCACCCGCGTTCGTCGCCGATCTCTACTACGACCTGCGCGACCGCCGGCTGCTGCCGCTGATCGCGCTCGTCGTCGTCGCGATCGCGGCTGTGCCGATCCTGCTCGGCGGCTCGGACTCGGTCGAACCGCCGCCGGTGGCTGTCGGCGGAGGCGGTGGCGCCGCGACGGCGTCCGCCAGTCTTGCCGTGGTCGAGGCGAAGCCGGGTCTGCGCGACTACCGCAAGCGCCTCGGCAACCGCACCGCCACGGACCCGTTCAAGCAGCGCTACACCGGCCTGCCCGAGTCGGCGCAGGTGGAAGTGGAATCCAGCTCGTCGGGCTCGGCCGGGGCGACCGCCGAAGCCGGGGCGGGCGGCGAAACGATCGAAACCGCGCCGAGCGGGAGCGCATCCCCGGGCGGTAGCGACGGTGGCACCTCGCCGGGCTCGGGCAGCGCCGACGCAGACGGTCGGCGCTTCTACGCCTACCGTCCGACCATCCGCTTCGGCCCAGCCGGCGAGGGCGAGCTGAACGTTTACAAGGAGCTCTCGGTCGGCAAGCTGCTGCCCCAGGAGAAACCCATCATGTTCTTCACCGGCGCCTCGGAGGATGGCAACCGGATCGCCTTCAACCTCTCCCGCGAGGTGACCTGGGTGCGCGGCCCCGGCCAGTGCGTCAGCAGCAGAGAAGAATGCAGCCTGCTCTTCCTGCGCGCCGGTCAGGCGGTCGACATCATGACCACGATGCCGGGGCGCACCTTCCGCCTCCACGTCGTCAAGATCGAGTTCGTCGAAGTGGATCGCCCCAAGCCGGCCGAGTCCTCGGCTGCAGGGGGCCCCGGAAGCCTCGCGGGCTTGGTAGTGGGTCAGTTTGGCCGGGATAGCCGCTAACGATCCGGCGGATGCTCTGCAAGAAGCTTGTCTGCGTCTCCAAGCACTCTGTCGATTGACTCCAGCTCATACAAGGTCCGGTGCGGCTCATCGGCCCCGACCCAGCGATAGTCAATCTGAACGAGTTTGGCTTGGACGAGCTTGGCCCAAGCGTCCCGAATAAGGCTCGTCATGCCAGTGATGTAGGTCCCCTTGTAGACCTTGCCATCTTCAGTGATGAGGCGAAAGCGGTCATTTCGCGCGTCAGCCTGGTAAAGCGCGCCACTAACCGCAAAGCGGGAGATCTCCTGTTCCTCCGTTTTCTTGAGCGTGTCAGCGGTTGCAAATGCCTGGCTACTCGAAACCGCAATGGCTCGGCTGCGAGATCGCAGATCGGTCTCGAGTTCATGGGCGGCGATGTGCTCGACCAATTTCAAGAAGTCCCTGGTAGTCCTTCGCCCGAGACTCTTAACCTGGCTCGCCGCACGATCTGGCTCGGCCGCCAACAGATCGGTTAGCCACGATGCAGCCGCGAGCGTTGGAAACTCGGTTGCTAGCTCACTCGGCCCTTTGCTCTCCGTTGGAAAGGCCTCAAGTTTTTTGAAGGCTTTGTCGCCCGCGCTGGGCTGAATCTCCCTGAGTTTCCGGGCCTCAGTCCCCGCGAGTGCGAGCACCACCGTGATCGAGTGTCCGGCCGCTGCGCCCTGAAGCATCGGCGGACTGATGCCAGGCAGGCGAGGTGGTGACCCTTGCAGCGCAACATCCAATCCGGCAGCAACTGGCTGTGCCCCTGCGAAGTACTTATAGAGATCCTGGAACAGCTCCCCCGCGAGGCGCAGGCTCACACCACGACGCGTGATCCCGCCGCCAGAGAAGCGGAGCGCAAGAAGCTGATTGAGCCCAAGGGAGACTCGGTCAATCTTTTTCGCATTCAGAACCCGGGGAAGATCGTCCGGATCGAGATCGTCTAGTTCTTCGGGTGGCTCCGGCGTGCCAGAGCCTTCCTCTTTCGGATCGGGCTCCCCACCGGAACCAGTGCGTGCCTCCATCGGCACGCAAGCATATCTAGGTCACAGCGATCAGAATCAACGCAAGCTCAACCGCAGTTGCGACCACCGCGATGTACGCAAAGAATGCGGCGCGCTTGTACCAAGTCGTCCGCACTCCATTGCTCGCCCGCCTCGTTTCGGCAATGGTTTTGTAAGTCAAGATGATCTGGTCGGTAACGCGTTGATCTTCTCCGCGTCGGACTGCAGCGAGCCAGGGTTGAAGTCGCTCAAGAGGGCCACTGGCCTCGCCACGGGCGCGAAAGACCATCAGGGAAGCACCTACCGACAGGGCCGCGCCCACGGTCGCGATAATTCCCACGGCCAAAAGCTCGTCGTGCCACGAGGTGGGAACAAAACCTTTGGTTCCCAGCGCTCCGAATACGACAATCTGGGAAAGCGAGTAGAAGGCTCCGACGACCGTCGCGAGATTTAATGCCTTCCGGTCAAACCGCTCGGCCCGGTTGAACTCGTCATCCGCCAGCGCGCGGGCCGTAGCCACAAGTTCGGACTCCCCCGTCGAATTGGGCGGGGTCACTGAGGGAATCTCATGCACCTCGCTCACCTTCCTAACATTAGAGTGCGGCTTCCTCCTATGCCCAGCGGGCATAGCTAAGTGCCGAGCGCTCGTAGCTCTCCCCCGCGGGCCGACTAGGGCTAGTCCAGCAGCGCCGCGATCTCTTCCAAGCTCCAGATGTGGTCCGTTACGCCCGCCGCCATCGCAGGCGTCCGCGGATAGCGCTCCTTCAGCGCCGTGTGCGGGCGGGCGAAGTTGTAATGCATGAAGTGCAGAGAGACCGAGTGGGCCAGGTTCTCGACTTTCTTGCTGAAGCCGTTGGTCAGCCGCGTGAAGCGGCGCATCCCCATTCGCATCGTCAAATTCTGGCGCTCGACGTAGCTGGTCGAGATCCGGTCGGGATCAGGCTCGCCCTTGAGGACACGCCGCTTCGTCCCGATGCAGACGGGCGGGCTGTATTTGCCCGGCTCGCCACCTGCGTAGTGCTTCTGGATCTGCGCCCAATCGACATCGTTGGCGAAGGACGGCCCTACGGTCCCTTCGTAGATCCGGTGGCCGTCGGTGCTTAGCTGGATTCGCCCGTCCATCCGGCTGGCGAGGTCGGTCAGAAAGACCTCGGCGTCATCCATCGTCCGCTCCCCGACCAGCCAGGACGGCACCAGTTTCGTATCGGCGCAGAGAGCGGTGAAGGTCCAGACATCCCCGTAGCCCGGCGACCCTTTGAACTGCTCCGGCACGTTCTTCTGCTTGGCGTAGCAGTAGGCCCAAATCTCGTCTGCCTCGACCACCTTGCAGGGGAGGTCGACCAGCACGCCGTCCTGGCATTCGGCGCAGGCTTCGCCCAGGTCCACGAGCAGTTTCGTAATCGTGTTCTTGGCTGCGCCGGTCATTCGGACCGTAGCGCGAATGCTGTTGCCCTCGACCAGGCAGCCGATGATCTGGGCGCGCTTCTCGGTGGACAGCCTGTTCATACTGACCATTATGCGTAAGCGATCGGATGGAATAATTTAGCCGCACCCGGACTGGCTAAGATGCGGAACCCGATGCAGAATCAGCCTGATTCCACCAAGGTTCTTCCGGTCGCCAATAGCGCTTTGATGGGCGCTGGCGCCGTCCTTATTCCTGTTGCAACGGGCATGCCTTACAGTCCCGCGCTTGCTGATGCCCTAGCGATGCGAAGCGATCAGGTTGCGGTCGGTACGGACCTCTGGAGATCGGTCGCCGTTGTTGGGAATACGCCGACTCATCCTGGTCAAGGAAACCTCTTCGACCAGAACTAGCTTTGACCGAGCTTGACAAGGGGGACTCAGAGCGTGCGGTTGCCGGATCTGACCCTGAGCCTTCCGGAGCAACGGGCGAAGCTGCTCTCGTTCAGTCAGTTCGCGTTGAGTTCAGTGGGCCGCTGCCCCCTCCTCAGCTCCTAGCTCAGTACAACGAAGCCGTTCCGAACGGGGCGGATCGAATCGTCAAACTGACTGAGAATCAGGCGAGACATCGACAGGCAATCGAATCGCGAGGCCAGGTGTTCACGTTCGCCCTTGCGGTAATTGCCTTGGTTGGCGGCATTCTCTTGATCGCACTAGGCAACCGCGTTGAGGGTCTAGTCCCGCTTCTCGCGGCGATAGCGGGACTTGGGGGATTGTTCGTCTACCGTGAGATTCAGTCCCACAAAGGCGAAAAAGCACTGCTAGAAGACTAGGACTGCCACCGCGCCCGAGCGGCCTTGCGCGCCGCCTCGCTCCGTTCCTCGGCGCTCATGCGCTGGGCGCGAACCTTTCCTCCCTTCCGGCCCCCTGCCCTCCCTGCTTGTGCTTGCTGGCTCTCTGGCTCCTGCGGGGTCCCGTCGGTCGCGTCCCCGACAATGGCGGCTGCCAGAGCATTCAAATCGCGAGGCTTGCGCGACCGCTTAGGCATAGCCAGAGCCTACCTAGCCCGACAGAGTGAACCGGCCGGGTTGCGCCTCCCCTGGCTCCCAGGCGATTCCGTCCAGTAAATCCTCAATCTCCGCGGGTAGCGCCTGAGCCAGCTTTATGAGCGTGTCGATTCGCGGCGTCCTTGCTCCCCTCTCCAAGAGGCCGATGGCGGTCCGATGGAGACCAGCCCGAGCGCCAAGGGCTTCCTGCGAGAGGCCGCTGCGCTTGCGAGCGCGATGCAGGTTGGCTCCAAAGCGCCGCGCGACATCGACGCTCACCACACCTCCAGCCGGTGAGCGTGGCGAGCCGCACTGGTCGGCCACAGTGATTGGGACTCGCCGCCCCTTATTTCGAGCAGACCGCAGTTCTGGAGGGCTGCGATGGCCTGCTTGACCGCCTTGTGGTCTTCAAACACGCGAGCGAGTTCTGAGCGCGTGCGCGCCACTGGATCGCCCGCGAGGATCAAGGCGAGAATCGCGCGCTGAACCGCAAAGTTCCGCCGCGACTCGCCCCGCTTAGGATCTGGTTGCATCGGAAGGTTCCGCCTTTCGGTGCCAGGCGGGGGGCTGTTAGCGCAGCGCCCCCGCCGCTTTGAACTTTGGACGAGGCGAAGCTAGCGCGGAATGGCTTGCGCGTGGGCTATTTCTGAAACTGACCCACTACCGGGCACGCCCAAAACTTCAGTAAGTGAAGCCATGGCGCTAAACTCGCTGTAGCGAGCCGGTTCGAACCCGACTTCCGGCGCGCGCCAAGGGCTTGAGATGAGCGCCGAGAGCAACTCCCGCTGTCCCGTCTGCCGCACCGCCGACGTCGTCTGCGGCAAGTGGACCCTCCTCGTGATCCGCGATCTCGCCGACGGCTGCAGCCGTTTCTGCGAGCTGGAGCGCTCGCTCGAGGGGATCAGCCCGCGCACCCTCTCGCTGCGCCTGCGCGCTCTCGAAGAAGAGGGGGTCGTCGCCCGCAACACCTTCCCCGAGGTGCCGCCGCGGGTCGAGTACCAGCTGACCGAGAAGGGCAAGGCGCTGGTCCCGCTGATCGAGGACATGCGCCGCTACGGCACCCGCTGGCTGCTCGAAGAGAAGCAGCCGGCCGAGCCCGCCGCCGCCTAGCTGCAAGCGTTCGTGCAGGCGCAGGAGCGCCGTGCCTGGACGGGAAGGCTGAGCCGTGCGCGATCCCCTGCTCAACGAGGCACTGCGTCGCCTGGCTGCCGAGGCGGCCACGCGGTTCACGACGTTGGTGGCGAGCGGGGACCAGATTCCCTTCGACGTCGCCGAGCAGGAGGGCCCCGACGAGGCCTTCTTCCACAGCTACGTCCCGCTGACGGCGCGCTACGTGCGCGAGCGCGAGGGGGAGCTGCGCTCGCTGCCCGCCTTCGAGCCGGCGCGCGAAGCGGTTGCCCTGGCCGGCGTCGCCGCTCCCTACCTGGAGCAGCGCGGCGAGGCGGTGCCGGCGGAGCCCGGCGAGCGCGCGGCGCGCCTGCTGACCATCTTCCTCGCCTCCCTCTGGGAGGGCTGCGGCGAGTTCGCGCTCGACCGCGAGCGGCTCGACGAGGCGCTTGCCGTGCTCGATGCCGAAGCCGGCGACGTCGACGAGGCGGACCTCGTCGTCGTGCCGCTCGTCGGCCTGCAGATGCAGGGCGCCCGGTTGCGGCTGCCGCACGGGGTGGAGATCGTCCGCGCCGACAGCTTCGAGGCGCCGATCGAGGCGATGCGCAGCGAGGGCATGGGCCGCTCGGCCTGGGAGCCTCAGCTGCTCGCTATCGCCGAGCAAGGCGAGGCACCCGACAGCGCCGCCGAGGCCGTGGAGCAGCTGGGCGAGCTGATCAGCGTCATGCGCCTCTACAAGGCGGGCGGCGTCGCCCTCGGTCCTTACGCCTTCGCCCCCACGGGAGAGGGCCGCTGGCGCCGCATCGCCACCGGCGCCCCGGCGCCCCGCGCGGAGGGCTACAAGCTGAGCGGCGGAGAGGCGACGCAGCTGGCGGAGCTGGCCGAGACACTGACCGCGAGGCCCGACCCGACCGGGTCGCTGGCCTGGGCAGTGCGCCGCTTCGAGCTGGGTTGCGAGCGTCCCTCGGCGCTGGAAGGGCTCAGCGACCACCTGCTCGCCTTGCGCGCAGTGCTCGACGGGCAGGGCCCCGTCGGCGCTTCGCTGCCGATGCGCGCCGCGGCGCTGATCGCCGGCGACTCGAGCGACAGGCTCGGTGCCCGCGAGCGAATCGAAGCTGCGATGGAGCTGGAGCGGGCGCAGATGACCGGCGCGCCGACTCGGACCGCCGCTGAGCTGGCGGCCTGGGTCGAGGGAAGCGTGCGCCGCATCCTCCGCGACGCCGCGCTGGGCGAGCTCGGCACCGATCTCAATGAGGTTGCTGATGAGACCCTGATCGCGACCGGCCTGGACGCCGGTGACGTCGAGATCGCCGTCACCGCGCAGGAGGTCGAGCCCGAGCTAGCCGCCGAGGTTGCGCCCGTCGCCCGACCCGAACCCCACTTCCATCGTCCCCCGCCGACCACCGAGGAGGAGCACGACATGGACCATCACGACACCCGCGTCCTCGAGCCCGTTCCGGCCGAGGACGAGATCCGCATCACCGCGACCAACTGGCTCGAGGAGGTCGAGGCAGACGACCGAATCGAGGTCGAGGAGAGCACGCTCGATTTCCCCGCCGTCGAGGGCGACGTCTCGCACCGCGAGCGCATCGACACCCCCCGCGTCCGCCACTTGTTCCCGGTGCCGGAGGACGCGGACTGGGAAGTCAAGGAGCTGGACTACGACCACTACCGCCACGCTGGCTGAGCGACTCCCCGGTCGCGGTATGTCGACCAGGGAGCCGATCGAATCGGGTCTATTCGACCCAGATTCCTACGTGGTGTCCTTCTGAGTCCTCGCCTTTGACTGTGATCGCACCGGTGTAGGTGCCGTTTTCTGTTGTCTGGTTCTGGCTGGCGCAGCCCACCCCGTGTTCCACATAGTGGAGTCCGCCAACGTTCAAGTCGGCGATGACGGCGCGTGTCGTGCCTGCACCCTCGTTTGTGAATGTGACTTCTTTGCGCGGCCCCTGCGCCGGGAGTGTGATCGTGCATTCCCCGACGTGGATTTCGAGCTTTCCACCCGCGAAGGGGCACTCGATGCCCATGCGCGCCTCGACCGGTTCTTCCTGTTCTTCGAGGTGGAACGTGTAGGCACAGCCATTGGTTGTCACGACGGCGTTTTCTTCGCCGACTTTGCATTCTTCATATTTCGGTTTGAGTGTCATTGTCGTCGTTGTCATCGCTCCCTGGGAGCCGCTGAATTTGACGACGTTGCATTTCATTTCGCCCAAATCGGTCGTCAGCGTGGTCCCCGTCTGGCTGCCTGTGAGGAAGATGCCGGCGAATTCGGAATGGAAGAAGGGGTTGGCCGACGCTGCAGGCGCCGCGGCGGTGCTCAGCGCGAGGACCGAGAGCAGGCCGAGCCCGAGCAGCTTGATGCTGCGAATCATCTGGTTCTCCTTTGGTCGAGATCGCCAGGGAGAGGCGATCGTCCGACCATTTGATCAGGAAATACTGATCAGATGTGGCCGGCGGCGATCGCCTCGCGCTGCTCGGTGCCGGCGAAGAGGTAGCGGTTGACCTCGGCGAGGCCGCCGAGGTCGTGGACGTCCTCATCCAGGTAGGGCACGCGGATGACACCCTTGGTGCGCAGCTCGGCCGCAAGGTGCTCGATGTTGGCGGCGTCGCGTTCGGCGAGCGCCTGGTAGTCGGCGAAGTTCTCGGCGACGCGGCGGGCGAGGTCCTCGTCGCCCAGCTTCTCCGTCAGCGCGGCCTCGAGGTCCTCGGCGCCGCCGTCGCCGCGCAGGCGCTCGGCCGGGTAGTGGACCTTGTTGACGATCACCCCGCCGAAGGGAAGCTTCGCCTCGACCAGCTTGCGGTGGAAGTAGACGGCCTCGTCGATCGGCTCGCCCTGCGGGCCGCAGACGACGAGGAAGCAGGTGTGGGGATCGGCAAGCAGGTTGTTGACCCGCTTCGCCCGCGCCTGGAAGCCGTCGACCATGCCGCTGAAGGCGTTGAAGAACTCGGCCAGGTCGGCGAGCAGGTCGAAGCCGACGATCCGCTTCAGAACGCCCAGGGCGACGCCGGCGCCGCGTCCCGCCACCCGTGCCGCCAGCCCGGTCGGCTTCATGAACACCCGCAGCGAGCGGCCTTCGATGAACTGGGTGAGGCGCCGCGGCGCCTCGAGGAAGTCGAGCGCGTTGCGGGTCGGCGGCGTGTCGAGGACGAGCAGGTCGAAGCGCCCCTCGGTGTGCAGCTCGAACAGCTTCTCCATCGCCATGTACTCCTGCGAACCGGCCAGCGCGTTGGAGATCTGCTGGTAGATGCGGTTGTTCAGCACCCGGTCGCGCGACTCCTCGTCGGGCGCCTGGCGGGCGACCAGCTCGTCGAAGGTCGCCTTGGCGTCGAGCATCATCGCCCACAGCTCGCCCTTCATCTCGATGCCGTGCTGCTCGAACAGCTTCGGGTCGACCCGCCTCGCCTCGTTGCCCAGCTCGCGCAGCCCGAGCGAGTCGGCGAGCCGCTTGGCGGGGTCGATCGTCAGCACGCAGACGCGCAGCCCGCGCGCCGCCATGCCGGTGGCGATCGCCGCCGAGGTCGTCGTCTTGCCGACCCCGCCCGAGCCGGCGCAGATGCAGATGTCCTTGCCCGCGAGGATCTCGTTGACGGCGGGCATCAGTTGAGCCTTTTCGCCAGCTGCCGGGCGGCCTCGACGTCCAGCTCCGGCTCGAAGAGGAAGGGCAGGGTTTTGACCGGCGCCTCGACCCGGCGCCGCAGCCGCGCCAGTTGGGCGCGCTGCGAGCGGGCGCGGCCTTGCTCGGAGACGGCCGCCCGGGCGGCGGCGCGCACGGCCCCGTTCTCGCCTGCGGCGAGCTTGGCCAGGTGCTCCGCCTCCTCGCCGGAGAAGCGCTCGGGGTAGAGGCCGTTGAGGTAGACGCGGTCGACGGCGATGCCGACCTGCGAGCGCAGCTCCTCCTCCAGCGCCGCCGACTCGTTGACCGGCATCTCCTCCGGCAGGGCGACGATCGCGGTGCCGGTGTGCTCGTGGTCGGTGATGAAGCGGTCGAGGGTCTGCGCCTGCGAGTGGATCGGCCCGACACGGGCGATGCCGGCGAAGGTGCGCGGGGTCTGCAGGAAGCCGATCCCGTGCCCGGTGGCGGGCGCATCGACGATCACCAGGTCGTACTTGCGGCCGCTCTTCACCTTGCGGTCCAGCTGCGCCAGCTCCCAGATCTTGCCGATCGTGACCAGCTCCTTGAGCCCGGGCGTGGCCGCGGCGAGGTAGCTGAAGATGCGGCTGCGGAAGAGCATGTCGCGCATCGCGCGGACCTTGAGCTGCAGCAGCACGTACTCGCGCATCGACTCGTCGGGGTCGATCGAGATCGACCACAGGTTCTCCGCCATCTCGACCTCGTGGAAGCCGACCTCGGTGTGGTCGAACATGCGCGAGGCGTTCTCCTGCGAGGCGACCTCGCAGACGATCGTGCGCTTGCCCTGCTCGGCGGCGCGCAGGCCGAGCGCGACCGCGACGGTGGTCTTGCCGACCCCGCCCTTGCCGGTGACGAAGATGAGGCGCTTGTCGAGGAAGTCGGGCGGGATCGGGTGATTCCTAGCAATTTCGCAGCCCGGCAGGAAAAGCGGGGGGTCTTGCGAATACCCGCGCAATGGGATTCCTTAGCCGCAAGAACAAGTCCGCGCCCGCCTCCGTCGCCGAGGAGGAGCACCCGATCGTCGAGGAGTTGGAGGCGATGGAGGAGGCGGTTCCCGAGCGCCCCCAGCCCGAGCCGGTACCCGCACCGGAGCCGGTGGTCGAGGAGAGCGTCGAGCCCGACCGGTTCATGCCCGGAGACTTGATCGCGCCCTCGCGCCATGAAGCAGAGGTCGAAGAGCCGTCTGACGAGGTGCCGACCAAGCACGCCGAGGTAATCGCGTTTGCGAACCAGAAGGGTGGGGTCGCGAAGACGACCACGACGCTGAACCTCGCCGTCGCCTTTGCCGAGTCCGGGCACCGGGTGCTCTGCGTCGATCTCGACCCGCAGGGCAACCTGACGATGAGCCAGGGCGTCGATCCGGACAAGGTCGAAAAGAGCCTCTACGACGTGCTCGTCCACGACATGCCGATCAGCGAGATCATCCAGAAGCGCGAGATCGACATCGCCGTCGCCTCGATCGACCTGGCCGGCGCCGAGATCGCGATGAGCACCAAGATCGGCCGCGAGCGCTCGCTCGAGAAGGCACTCAAAGAGGTCGCCGGCGACTACGACTTCGTCTGCATCGACACGCCGCCGAGCCTTGGCCTGCTGACGATCAACGCGCTGACCGCGGCGAGCAAGGTGATCGTCCCCGTTCAGTGCGAGTATTTGTCGATGCGCGGACTGGTCCAGCTCCAGAACACGCTGAAGATGATCCAGGAGAACCTCAACCCGGACGTCAAGATCGAGGGCATCCTGCCGACGATGCTCGACTCGCGCACCGTCCACGCCAAGGAGGCGGTTGAGATCCTCGAGGAGAACTTCGGCGACCTCGTCTTCAAGTCGCGGATCAAAAAGGCGATCAAATTTGCCGAGGCGCCGGTCAAAGGCGCCAGCGTGCTCAAGTACGATCCGCAGAGCAACGCCGCGGGCTACTATCGAGACTTGGCGAAGGAGGTCTTGGCGAATGAGTCGGCGTAAGCGGGCGAGCATGCGCGAGGGGCCACTGTCGGAGCTCTTTCGCAGTACTTCCGAGGACGCTCCTGCCGATCCGCCCGAGGCGGAGGAGCCCCGGGCTTCGGAGCCAGAGCCACCCGCGGGTGAGACGTCTGAGACTCCCCCCGAGCGACTCAAGCGCGTCTTCGAGGGGGAGCCCGTTCCGCGGGCTGAAAAGGCCTCTGACACTCCCCGCTACGGGCGGGAGGAACCGGAGTATGAGCCGCCGGGATCGGGTGAGCCGCACCAGCCGGTGATCCGGGTCATCGGGGTCGGCGGGGCCGGCGTCAACGCGGTCAACCGGATGGTCGACGCCAACGTGCCCGGGGTCGAGTTCATGGCGGTCAACACCGACTTGCAGTCGCTGCAGCTCTGCGTCGCTGACGTCACCGTCCACATCGGCGACGAGCAGACGCGCGGCCTCGGCGCGGGCGCCGACCCCGAGGTCGGCCACCGCTCGGCCTTCGGGGAGCAGGACAAGATCAAGCGTCTGCTCAAGGGCTCCGACATGGTCTTCGTCGCCGCCGGCGCCGGCGGCGGCACCGGCAGCGGCGCCGCACCCGTGGTCGCCCGCCTCGCCCGCGAGGTCGGCGCGCTCACCGTCGGCATCGTCACCAAGCCATTCAGCTTCGAGGGCTCGCGCCGCGGCACCCAGGCGACAAAGGGCATCGAGGAGCTCGCCGCCGAGGTCGACACCCTGATCGTCGTCCCCAACGACCGCCTGCTCGAGGTGCTCGATCAGCAGACCTCGATGGTCGAGGCCTTCCAGGTCGCCGACGACGTGCTGCGCCAGGGCGTGCAGGGGATCTCCGACCTGGTCACCCTGCCGGCGCTGATCAACCTCGACTTCGCCGACGTGCGCACGATCATGTCCGACGCCGGCCGGGCGCTGCTCGGGATCGGCATGGGCCACGGTGAGGGCCGCGGCCTGCTCGCCGCCGAAAAAGCGATCTCCTCGCCCCTGCTGGAGACCTCGATGGAGGGCGCGCGGGCGATCCTGCTCTCGATCACCGGCGGCCCCGACCTCTCACTGGTCGAAGTCAGCGAGGCGGCCAAGCTGGTCGGCGAGGCCGCCCACCCCGACGCCAACATCATCTTCGGCGCCAACATCGACGAGGAGCTGGGCGACCAGATCTGGGTCACCGTCGTCGCCACCCGCTTCGACGGGAGCGTCGCGCCGCGTCGCGCCGCCGAGCCGACGATCCGCCGCACCAAGGACGCCGGCCGCGCGCCGCGCAACGAGAAGGCCGGCGAGCTGAGCTCGCTGGACGTGCCCGAGTTCCTCCCCGGGTAGCCGCCGCGCCATGAAGGGCGTCGTCGCGGCGGGGCACCCCCTTACCGCCGAGGCGGGGGCCGAGGTTCTGCGCGCGGGCGGCAACGCGGTCGACGCCGCGGTCGCCGCCGTGCTCGCCTCCTTCGCCGTCGAGAGCCCGCTGACGGGCTTCGGCGCGGGCGGCTTCATGATGGTCGGTGACGGCGAGGAGGCGACGCTGATCGACTTCTTCGTCGCCGCTCCGGGCAAGGACGGCGCCGAGCGGGGCGTCGAGCTGGCGCCCGTCCCGGTCCACTTCGACGCCGAGACCGTGCAGACGTTCTACGTCGGCCCGGCGTCCTGCGGGGTGCCCGGGACGCCCGCGGGCCTCGAGCTGGCGCTGCGGCGCTTCGGCACGATGCCGCTCGCCGAGCTGGTCGGCGCGGGGGTGAGGCTGGCCCGCGAGGGCGCCCCGGTAAACGCCGAGCAGGGCTACATCCTCGACATCCTCTGGCCGATCCACGAGCGCCTGCCGGAGGCGCGCGAGCTGTACGCGCCGGAGGGCGGCAAGCTGGGCGAGGGCGACGTCTTCCGCTTCCCCGAGCTGGCCGAGGCCCTGGAGCGCTTCGGTGCCGAGGGAGCGGCGCCGTTCTACCGCGGCGAGATCGCCGCTGCGCTCAGCGAGCGCGTCCGCGAGCACGGCGGCACGCTCGGCCCGACCGACCTGGCCGAGTACGAGGCGATCGAGCGGCGCCCGGTCGCTGCCTCCTTCCGCGGCACCGAGGTGCTCACCAACCCGCCGCCGTCCTCGGGCGGGATCCTCGTCGCCTACACGTTGGGACTGCTCGAGCGGCTCGGCGGGGAAACCGGGCCCGAGCAGCTGGTCGCGGCAATGGACGCCGCCAACCGCGCCCGCGACGAGGAGTTCGCCGAAGCGCTCTACGGCGAGGGGCTGGAGCAAGCGCTGCTCGAGCCCGAGCGGCTCGACCTGCGCGCCGGAGACCTGCTCGGCTCGACCACTCACATCTCCGTGCTCGGCGTCGACGGCATGTGCGCGAGCGTCACCTGCTCGAACGGCTCCGGCTCGGGGGTGCTCGTCCCCGGCACGGGCGTGATCCTCAACAACATGCTCGGCGAGGAGGACCTCAACCCGCTCGGCTTCCACGCGATCGCGCCCGGCCGTCGCGTCCCCTCGATGATGGCGCCGACGCTGGTGCGGCGCGACGGCGAGATCGAGCTGGGACTGGGCAGCGCCGGCTCCAACCGGATCCGCTCGGCGATCGTGCAGACCGTGGTGCGCGCGGTCGAGCAGGGGATGGGCGCGGGCGAGGCGGTGGGGGCGCCGCGCCTGCACTTCGAGGCGGGCATCGTCCAGGCCGAGCCGGGGATCGACGAGGAGGCCTTGGCTCGAATCGAGGCGCGCGGCATCCCCGTCCTGCGGCGCCCCCGCATCAACCTCTTCTTCGGCGGCGTGCAGGCTGTGGCCCGCGATCCGGCCGGCGGCGAGCTGAGCGGCGGCGGCGATCCGCGCCGCGGCGGTAGCGTGGCGTTCGCATGACGATCGATTTCGAGGCCGAGGGGCTGCTCGACGGCGTCGAGGGCGAGGCGCGCGAGGCGCGTCGGGCGCTGCTCGAGCGCCTCGCCGGCGAAGGCGTGCCGCTGGAGGAGCTGCGCGAAGCGGTCGAGGGCGGCCGCCTGACCCTGCTGCCGGTCGAGCGCGCGATCGCAGGCGGCGGCACCCGCTACACCCCCCGTGAGATAGCCGAGAAGGTCGGGCTCGACCTCGAGACCCTGCAGCGGACGAGCGCCGCCTTCGGCGTCCCCTATCCCGACCCCGACGAGCGCTCGGTCACCGAGGTCGACCTCGAGGCGGCGAAACGGGTCAAGGCCTTCTACGACCTCGGCCTGCCCGAGGAGGGCATGCTGCAGGTGGCGCGCACCGTGGGCATGGCGACGGCGCGGATCGCCGAGGCCAACCGCGAACTCGTCGTGCGCACGCTGATGCAGCCGGGGGACACCGAGCGCGACCTCGCGCTGCGCTTCGCCGCCGCGGCCGAGCACATGCTGCCGCTCTTCGAGCCGACCCTCGCCTACGCCTTCCGCGCCCACATGCTCGAGCAGATCCGGCGCGACGTGATCGGCACCGCCGAACTCGCCGCGGGCGAGATCGGGACGGCGCCCGAGCTGGCGGTCTGCTTCGCCGACCTGGTCGGCTTCACCAAGCTCGGCGAGCAGGTGGAGACCGAAGAGCTCGGCCTGATCGCAGGCCGGCTGGACGAGCTGGCGACGGCGGTGGCCGAGCCGCCGGTGCGGCTGGTCAAGCTGATCGGCGACGCGGCGATGCTCGTCTCCACCGACGCCGCGGCGATGGTCGAGGCGGCGCTGCGCATGGTCGAGGCCGCCGAGGAAGAAGGCGATGAGTTCCCCCGCCTGCGCGCCGGCATCGCCCACGGCTCGGTCCACGGGCAGGCGGGCGACTACTACGGCCGCCCGGTCAATCTCGCCAGCCGCCTCACCGGCATCGCCAAACCCGGCAGCGTCCTAATCGACGCCGCCGCCAAGGGGGCGGCGGGCGAGGGGTTCGACTACTCCTACGCCGGCGAGAAACGCCTCAAGGGCTTCGACTCTCGCGCCAAGCTCTTCCGCGCCCGCCGCCCCGAGGAGGAGTAGCGAGTGCGGTCGGGGAACCGCCGGAAGCGGTTCGGGACCGGCGGTTAGCGTGGGCGCCGCGCTCGTCTGGGGCGCCGTGGCCTCCTCTTCGCTCGTGATCGGAGCGCTGCTGGCCGGCGTCCGTAGCTGGCCGCCGCGACGGGTCGGCATGGTCCTCGCCTTCGGCGCCGGCGCCCTGCTGGTCCTGCTGGTCCTGCTGGTCGACTCGATGATCCCCGAAGCGACCCGCGACTCCGGCCGCGTAGCCGGCCTCGTCACCACCCTCGGCTTCGCCGTGGCAGCCGCCCTCTCCAGCGTCGCCTGACCCTGCAAAGTGCGCGCTCGCACCCTGCCTCCCGGGGCGAGTTTGCTTCGTTGAGGTCTTTGGGGTCGTATTCCGCACCAAAGCCCTCAACGAGACGCCACTACAGCCTGGACGATCGCCAGGGCGCAGCATGGCGTCATCACGAGATCGCAGCTGTTGGCACTGGACCTTGGCTCGGCTTCGATCAAGCGCCGCATCGCGAATGGCCGTCTGCATCCTCTGTGGCGAGGGGTGTACGCGGTGGGCAGGTCGGAAGTGAGCGAGCGAGGGCAGTGGATGGCCGCGGTGCTGAGCTGCGGACCGAATGCGCTGCTAAGTCACCGCAGCGCCGCAGTTCTATGGGGAATGTTCCGCTCCACCAGCGAGGTGGAAGTCGTCGTCCCATATCCGTTCTCTCGCCACCGGCCAGGAATCCGGGTGCATCGGCGGACCGGCCTCGACCCTCTCGAACGGCGTCAGGTCGACGGGATACCGGTCACCGATCCGGTCACCACCCTCGTGGACATCGCCTCCTGCGCCACCCAGGGGCAGGTCGAACGTGCGGTCAACGAGGCCGATCGGTTGGACCTCGTCGACCCCGAGGCATTGCGGAGCGCGCTCGACCAGATGTCGCGCCGACCAGGACTGGGGCGGCTGCGGAAGCTGCTCGACCGCCAGACGGTTGTCGACACAGGCTTGGAGCGTCGGTTTCTCTCGCTCGCTCGAGCGGCCGGCCTTCCGGAGCCGGAAACGCAAGCTCGGGTAAACGGATACCGAGTCGACTTCTACTGGCCCCAGCTGGGGCTCGTGGTGGAGGCAGATGGCTTGAGATACCACCGGACGGCTGGCCAGCAGGCAACCGACCGTCGCCGAGATCAGGTTCACACCGCCGCGGGGCTGACGACCCTGCGCTTCGCCGAATCCCAGATTCGCGACGAACCGGGCCGGGTGAAGGTCACGCTTGCCGCGGTTGCGGCCCGTCTGTTTGGCGATTAGACCGGCTTGCGGCCGGAGAGGAGGAGGTTGTAGAAGAGCTCGGCGGGGAGACGGGGCTCGAGGAAGCGGGTGTCGACCTTTTGCAGGGCGATGTAGCTGTTGAAGGCGAAGCGGCGCCAGCCGAAGGAGACCGATTCGGGCTCGGCCGTCGACTCGACCGTACGCAGACTCCAGCCCCAGGCGTTTGCGAGCAGCTCCTCGCCGCCGACGCGGCGGCGCTCGAAGCCGCCGTCGCGCAGCATGCGGCGCAGGTCGGCGGGGGCGAAGGCGTGGACGTCGACCTCGCCCTCCAGGGCGTGACCGTGCGAGAGGTCGGACTCGGCGATGGCGCGCTCGTGGGCGCCGACGGCGCGACGCCAGACGGGCGCGGCGAGCAGTCCGGCGCGCTTGGGCAGCGCCGCCAAGCGATCGCCGTAGCGCGAGGGCTCGCCGCAGAAGGCGATCGCCCCGCCGGGCCGCAGCACGCGGCGGAACTCGACGAAGGCGCGGTCGAGGTCAGGGATGTGATGGAGGACGGCGTGGCCGAAGACGAGGTCGAAGCTCTCGTCCTCGAAGGGCAGCTCCTCGGCCTCGGTCGCGACGGTTTCGGCTTCGAGCCCGAGTGCCTCGGCGGTCGCCGAGAGGCGGCGCAGCATGCCGGGCGAGATGTCGGTCGCGGTCAAGCGCCCGATCGTCCCCATCTGCAGCAGGTTGAGCGAGAAGTAGCCGGTGCCCGAGCCGATCTCCAGCCCGTCCTCGAAGCGCAGCCCCTCGACCCGCTCGCCCAGGGACTTGGCCAGCTTCAGCCCCACCTGGCGCCGGCCGGTGGCGCCGAAGTCGATGCCCCACTTGGCGTCGTATTCGTCGGCCGCCGCGTCGTGGTAGCGCGTGTTGACGTCCTTGATGTGCTCGGGAGTGGCGGTGGGGGAGGCCGGCATCGGGGCGGGAACGGTACACGGATCGCCGCAACGCACCCGCCAGGAAGCCGCAATAGCGTCCCCGGTCGTGGAGCGCGAGTTCGTCCAGGAAAACCAGCCGCCCGGGGTGCCGGCCCTGCCGCTGACCGGCGAGCGGACGCTGCCCGACGTGCCCGAGGAGAACTACTGGTTCCGCCGCCACCTGGCGGTCTACGAGTGGATCGCCGCGCAGGCCGGCGGCAGGCGCGTGGTCGACATGGCCTGCGGCGAGGGCTACGGCTCCGACGTGCTGGCCGCGAGCGCGAAGAGCGTTGTCGGCGTCGACGCCAACCCGGAGGCTCACGAGCACGCGCGGCTGCGCTACGTGCGCTCCAACCTGCGCTTCGAGTGCGACCTGGTCGAGAGCTTCGCCGAGCCCTGCGACGCGGTCGTCTTCCTGCAGACGATCGAGCACGTCCAGGACGCCGGCGCGATCCTCGAGCACTTCAAGTCAATGCTGGCGGCGGGCGCGGCTGGGCGAGGAGCGGGCGGCGTCGCCTACGTCTCCACGCCCAACCTGCTCACTCTGGCGCCGCCGGGAGCCGAGAAGTCCGACAACCCGTGGCACGTCAAGGAGTACCGCGCCGCCGAGTTCCGCGAGCTCTGCGAGGCGCACTTCGAGCGGGTCGAGCTGCTCGGCCTCTTCCACGCCCGCAAGCTGCGTGTGCACGAGGTTGCGATCAAGCTCGGCTGGGACAGCGTCCACAAGGCGCTGCGCCTCACCCAGCCCTTCTACGACCGCTTCACCCCGGCCATCGCCGCGTCGGACTTCGCGCTGCGGGAGGGAAACCTCGACCGCGCGCTGGACTTCATCGCCGTCTGTCATGCCTGAACCCGCCGGCGCCGGGACCGAGGGCGTCGGCGACCTGGCGATCGTCCTCCACTCGCACATGCCCTACGTCGAGGGGTTCGGCACCTACCCCTTCGGCGAGGAGTGGCTCTTCGACGCGGTGATCCGCTCTTACCTGCCGGTGCTCGAGGTGGCGCGGGACCTGACGATGACGGTCACCCCGGTGTTGGCCGACCAGCTCGAGGATGGGGGGGCGGCGGAGCGCCTGCGGGAGTTCCTCGTCGAGTGGCGGGTCGGGGCGGCGGAGAAGGACATCGCCCAAGTTCCCGCCGAGTGCCGCGACGCTTGCGAGGCCGAGCTGGCGCGCTACCGGCACGCGCTGGAGCTGTTGGACGCGGCGGGCGGCGATCCGCTGCGGCCCTTCCGGGACGCCGCCGCCGAGGGCCGGATCGCGCTCGCAAGCTCGGCCGCGACGCACGCGGTCCTGCCGCTGCTCGCCACCCGCGCCGGGCTGCGCCTGCAGCTCGACGCCGGCATCCGCTCCCATCGGCGGCGCTTCGGCTGGGACGGCGGCTTTTGGCTGCCCGAGTGCGCCTACGCCCCCGGCCTGGAGCGGCGCCTGGCCGAGCACGGCGTGCGCTGGTTCTGCGTCGACCAGAGCGCCCACGACGACGACCCGCTCGACGCCCTGACCCCGGTCGCAACCGCCGCCGGCCCCGCCGCCCTGCCGATCGACTGGGAGGCGATCCAGTGGCTCTGGTCGCTTGACGGCTATCCGTCCGACCCCGCCCACGCCCAGTTCGCCGGAAAATCGCTGCGCGGCGTGCGGATTTGGAAGGTGGGGGGAGGGGCCTACGAGCCGGCCGCCGCCGAGGCTGCGGCGCGGCGCCAGGCATCCGAGTTCCTCGCCGCGGTAGCCGCGCGCCTGCGCGAGTTCGCCGCGCAGCGCAACCGCCGCGGCCTGCTCGTCTTCGCGATCGACACCGAGCTGCTCGGCCACTGGTGGTCGGAGGGGACGATCTGGCTGGGCGAGGTGCTCGCCGGCGCCGCCGCAGCGGGCGTCCGCCTCGTCACCGTCCCGCAGGCGCTGGAGGAGCACGAGCCGGTCGAGCGCCCGCTCGCCGCCTCCACCTGGGGCGAGGACAAGGACCTGAGCACCTGGGACGCGCCCGAGGTCGCCGACCTCGCCTGGGCCGCCCGTCGCCTCGAGTTGCGCCTGCTGCGCGAGCTGGCGCGCGGCCTCCCCGTTGCCGCCGCGCAGCGCGCCGCCCGCGAGCTGCTCGCCGTGCAGGCGAGCGACTGGGCCTTCCTCGACAAGCGCGGCCAGGCGGGCGACTACCCCTTCCGCCGGGCCACCGATCACGCGCGGAGCTTGCTGGAGGCCATAGACTCCCGCTCCGTCACCGATCCGTGTATGCGTTCCCTAGCCCCGGACTTGAGCCTCGCTCCCCTGCTGGAGCCCTGATCTCCGACTCCCCAGCGCCTCGATGCCCCGCGTCCTGATCCTTTCCTGGGAGTACCCGCCGCTGATCGAGGGCGGCCTGGCCCGCCACGTGCGCAAGCTCTCCGAGGCGCTGGTCGAGCGCGGCGTCGAGGTCCACGTCCTCACCCGCGGCGGCGAAGAGTCGCCCGCCGAGGAGCAGCGCGGCGGCGTCCACATCCACCGCATCCGCGAGCCGCGGCGCCCGACAGAGCTGGGCGAGTTCGTCGCCTGGGTCGAGCGGATGAATTCCGACATGCTCGCCGCCGGGGTCGAGCTCGGCGACCGCTACAGCTTCGACCTCGTCCACGGCCACGACTGGCTGGTCGCCAACGCCTGCGACCACCTGGCCAAGCGTTTCGAGGCGCCGCTGGTGACGACGATCCACGCCACCGAGCACGGCCGCCACCAGGGCTGGGTCGACAAGCACCCGCAAAGCTACATCCACGGGGTCGAGCGCTGGATCGTCAACCGCTCCGAGCGGACGATCGCCTGCTCCCACTACATGCGCGAGCAGATCGCCGACATCTTCGGCGTCGAGGAGGAGCGGGTCAGCGTGATCCCCAACGGGATCGACCCCGACGACCTGCCCGCGCAGGACCCGGCCGAGCTGGAGCGGCTGCGGTCCGAGTTCGCCGCGCCGGAGGAGAAGCTGGTGCTGCTGATCGGCCGCCTCGTCTACGAGAAGGGCTTCCAGCTGGCGTTGGAGGCGATGCCGCGGGTGATCGCCGAGGCGCCGGGGACGCGCTTCCTCGTCGCCGGCTCGGGTACCCACGAGGAGGAGCTGCACCGCCAGGCCGAGGAGCTGGGCCTGATGGACCACGGCACATTCCTCGGCTGGATCGGCGACGACGTGCTGCACTCGCTCTACCGGATCGCCGACCTGACCGTGGTGCCCTCGATCTACGAGCCCTTCGGGCTGGTGGCGCTGGAGGCTATGGCCTCCGAATGCCCCTGCATCGTCGCCGACACCGGTGGTCTGCGCGAGGTTGTCCCCCACGAGGACGTCGGCCTGCGCTTCCGCTCGCACGACCCCGACGCCCTCGCCGAGGTCGCGATCCGCGTCCTGCGCGACGACGAGCTCGGCCAGAACCTGGTCGCCGAAGCCTACGAGCACCTGCGCCGCTTCGACTGGGGCGACGTCGCCGAGCAGACGGCGGCCGTCTACGCCGAACTGGTCGGCGACCCCAGCCCCGCCTAGTTCGACTGCGGGTCGCCTTTGGGGGCGATCAGGAAGCTGCCGCTCGTCGTGTTGCCGGGCGCCCACTCGATCCCCTCGATCAGCTCGACCGGCGGGATCCGCAGGGCGCTGGAGATTTTGATCAGCGTGTCGATGCGGGGGACGCGGGCGCCGCGCTCGAGCAACCCGATCTCCGTGCGGTGCAGCGACGATCGCATGCCCAGCTCTTCCTGCGAGAAGCCGGCTCGCCGGCGGCAGCGGCGCAGGTTCTGCCCGAACTGGGTGGCGACGTCCATCGCCGGGATTCTTCTGTCTGTCAGGTGAAGGATCTACAGCTCCTTGGCGGGAGAAGTCGAGTCTCTGCGGTGGAATCTCACTGTCATCTCTTGTCTTGCAGACAATGACACACGGGAGAGTACATAAACCGGCGGCGGCTCCACCGGACCAGGTCAGTCGGGCTGGGGGAGAGTCGTGTGGGCCGCGGGGTCGGGTTCAACCGGGTCGGGCCAGCGCAGCTGCTCAGGCGCCTCGCGCATGCGGACGATCCGCGCCGGGACGCCTGCCACGACCGCGTTCGCCGGCACGTCCTTGGTGACGACGCAGTTGGTGCCGACGATCGCGTTGTCGCCGACGCGGACGCCGCGCAGGATGCAGGCGCCGTAGCCGATCCAAACGTTCGAGCCGACCTCGACCGGGCGGGTGTAGATGCCCTGCTCGCGGATCGGCCGCTCCACCTCGACCACGCCGTGGTCGAAGTCGATGAACATCGCCCGGTCGGCGATCACGCACTGCTCGCCGATCCGCACCCGCTCGTACGCGGAGATCGTGCACTCCTGGCCGAGCACCGTCTTGGCGCCGATCTCGACCGTGCCCTCGTGGCAGCGGATCTTGCTGCCGTGGCCGAGCCAGACGAAGCCGCCGAAGTCGATCCGACCGCGGCGGGCGATCTGCAGTTCGAGCCCGCTGCCGAGGAAGAGCGGCCCGTCGGTGCGCCAGCGCCGGCCGGCGCGGGTGAACAGGCGTCGGCGCAGGTACCGCCCGAGCAGCAGCGCGTATTTCGGCGTCAGCATCCGGTTGCGGGCGCAGAAGCGGAGGAAGCGGATCACGGCGGCGGGGACTTTAGACTGGCGCACGCATGCCGGGTGCCGCCAAATCTGCCTCCCTCGCCGAGCGCCTCGTCGCCGGCGACAAGCGGGCGCTGGCGCGGGCGATCACGCTGATCGAGTCCGACGACCCGGCAGGCTGGGAGCTCGTCCGCGAGGTCTACCCGCGCACCGGCAGGGCGCGGATCGTCGGCTTCACCGGCCCGCCCGGGGTCGGCAAGAGCACCCTGATCGGCGCGCTCACGGCCGAGCTGCGGAAAAGCGAGCGCCAGGTCGCCGTGCTCTCGATCGACCCCTCCAGCCCGTTCACCCGCGGCGCCCTGCTCGGCGACCGCATCCGCCTCTCCGACCACTTCCTCGACCCCGGCGTCTTCATCCGCTCGATGGCCTCGCGCGGCGCCCTCGGCGGCCTCTCCGAGGCGGCCCTGCAGGTCGCTCTGGCGATGGACGCCGCCGGCAAGGACGACGTGCTGATCGAGACCGTCGGCGTCGGCCAAGCCGAGATCGACATCGTCGACCATGCCGACACGATCGTGCTCGCCCTGATGCCCGGCTCGGGCGACTCGATCCAGGCGCTGAAGGCGGGCGTGATGGAGATCCCCGACGTGATCGTCGTCAACAAGGCCGACCATCCGATGACCGACACGATGGTGCGCGAGGTGCGCAGCGTGCTCGCCCTCTCGCACGAGCCCGGCAAGTGGCAGGTCCCGATCCTGCGCACCGAGGCGGCGCGGGGCGAGGGCGTCGACGAGCTGGCGACGAAGATCGACGAGCACCGCGCTCACATCGAGGCCGAGGGGACGCTCGAGCAGCGCCGCGCGCGCAACCTGCGCAACGAGGTGCTCGGGATCGCGACCTCGCGCATGCGCCGGCGGATGGAGGCGACCGCCGCCGCCGACCCAGAGACCGCCGCCCTGCTCGAGCGCGTGGTGCGGCGCGAGCTGGACCCGGCCAGCGCCGCGACCGAGCTGATGGAGCGCCAGGCCGGTGAGTGACCCGGAGGGGGCCGTGTCCGAGGCGCCGCCTGCACCGTTGCCGAGCCTTGCCGAGGCGCTCGCCTGGACCGGGTTCGCGCTGGACGACTCGGCCGGCCGGCAGGTCGGTCGCGTCACCGGCGCCTACGCCGATGCCGAGAGTGGCGCCCCGGTTTGGCTGGTCGTCGCCCTGGCGAGCGTTCGCCGCCGGCTCCCCTTCGCGCGCCGCCGTGCGAAGACGGCGCTGGTGCCTCTGCGCGAGTGCGCGGCAATGCCCGGTCGGGTCTGGACGGCGCAGGGCCGCGAGGCGATCCGCGCCGCCCCCGCCGTCGACCCGAACCGCCCGCTGCTGCGCGAGCACGAGGCGGCGATCTGCCTCCACTACGGCATCGGCGAGGCGGTCGGCCGGCATGCGGAAGTGAGCGGTCGCCCGGCGGGGGCGGCAACCGCCCTACCTTATTTTCAGTAAAACCTAGTTATTTTTTGGTATGATTGCCGCAATGAGTGGCTTCAAACGCTGATAAGCGCACGGGCGGGACCTCTTCACCGGCCACCGCGAGCGCTGCGACGAAGCCGACCTCGACGTCGAGCATGCGCACCGCGACCGCGGGCTCCGGAATCGGTTTCCGGCCGCTCAGGCCGGTGCCAAGGCACTTGACTGTCGCCTCGTGCCGGGCCCATCCTTCGTAGAAGTCGGTCGATCGCCGCGGGCGAATCCGCTCGACGTCGACGCCCACCTCGCGGTCGGCCACCGCGATCAGGGCGAGATCGGCGGAGTGGCTGAGGTTGAAGCGCGGGCCGCGCGAGTGGTCGGCGAGCGCCGGCTTGCCGTTTGCGCCGCGCCGCAGCTCGACCGCAGTCGGGTCGGTGTCGAGATAACCGGCGAGCACGGCGCGCAGCAGGTCGTCGGACGACGGCCACTCGGCCCGTGCCGCCCGCCAGACGTGCACCTCGCCGGCCAGGGCCGGCGGCCGAGCGGGTCGGGCCAGGGTCAGCAACCGAGCTGGCGGGCGATCACCATCTGCTGCACCTCGTCGGTGCCCTCGCCGATCGTGAGGATCTTGGCGTCGCGGTAGAAGCGGCAGACGGGGTACTCCTCGATGTAGCCGTAGCCGCCGTGGATCTGCACCGCCTCCTCGGTCGCGCGCACGGCGAGGCGACCGGTGATCAGCTTCGCCTGGGCGGCGGTGAGGGTGAACGACTCGCCGGCGTCCTTCTCCAGCGCGGCGCGCCAGGTGAGCAGGCGAGCGGCCTCGATCTGGGCCGAGAGGTCGGCGATCTTCGCCTGGATCGACTGGAACTTCGCGATCGCCTGGCCGAACGCCCGGCGCTCCTTGGCGTAGGCGATCGCCTCGTCGAGGGCGCCCTGGGCGAGGCCGACTCCCATCGCGGCGACGCCGATCCGGCCGCCATCGAGGATGTGGAGGAAGTTCTTGAACCCGTCTCCCCGCCGCCCGAGCAGGTTGGCCTCGGGCACCCGGCAGCCCTCGAAGCTGAGCGGGCGCGTGTCGGAGGCGTTCCAGCCCATCTTGCGGTAGGGCTCGCCGGCCTCGTAGCCGGGCGTGCCGGTGGGGACGATCAGGTTGGAGATCTCCTTGCGGCCGTCGTTCTCCCCGGTGACCGCGGTGATCGAGACGCAGCCGGAGATATCGGTGCCGGAGTTGGTGATGAACTGCTTGGCGCCGTCGATCGTCCACTCGCCGTCGTCGAGCTTGGCCGTCGTCCGCACGTTGCCGGCGTCCGACCCCGCCTCCGGCTCGGTCAACCCGAAGGCGGCGAGCTTCTCGCCGCTGCAGAGCACCGGCAGCCACTCGTCCTTCTGCTCGTCGGTCCCCCAGAGGTAGATCGGCATCGTGCCGAGCGAGGTGTGCGCCGCCATCGTGATGCAGACCGAGGAGTCGATCCGCGCCAGCTCTTCCACCGCGAGCACGTATGAGAGCGTGTCGGCCCCGCCGCCTCCGTACTCCTGCGGGAATGGGATCCCCATCAGCCCCAGCCCGCCGAGCTTGGCGACGATCTCGTAGGGGAACCGCTTCTCGCGGTCGAGCCCCTCCGCCACCGGCGCGACCTCCTGCCGGGCGAAGTCCCGCACCGTGTCGCGCAGCAGGCGCTGCTCGTCGGAGAGCTCGAAGTTCACGGCGGGGACCCTACGCGAGCGCTACAGCTGCAGGGACTTGACCTGCAGCAGCTCCTCGATCGCGTAGCGCCCGTTCTCGCGACCGTGCCCCGACTGCTTGTAGCCGCCGAAGGGGGCAAGCGGGTTGAAGGCGCCGCCGTTGATCTCGATCTGGCCGGTGCGGATCCGCTTGGCGACGTCGATCGCGCGGTCCTGGTCGGCCGACCAGACGCCGCCGGCGAGCCCGTAGACGGTCTCGTTGGCGATCCGCACGGCGTCGTCGGTGTCCTCGTAGGGCTGGATGACGAGCACCGGTCCGAAGATCTCCTCCTGGGCGATCGTCATCTCCGCCGTCACATCGGAGAAGACGGTCGGGCGGACGAAGTAGCCGCGCTCGAGCCCCTCCGGCGGGGCCGCGCCGCCGGTGACGAGCTTCGCACCTTCCGCCTCGCCCTTCTCGATGTAGCCGCGCACGCGCTCGCGCTGCACCTCGGAGACGAGCGGACCGAGCCGGGTCGATTCCTCGAACGGGTCTCCCGGGCTGAAGCTCTCGGCCGCCGACTTGGCCAGCTGCTCGGCCTCGACCAGCTGCTCGCGCGGCACCAGCATGCGGGTCAGCGCGCTGCACGTTTGGCCGGAGTTGAGGAAGCACTTGGCGACGCCGTCGGGCACCGCCCTGGCGAGGTCGGCGTCGTCGAGGATCACGTTGGGCGACTTGCCGCCCAGCTCCATCGCGACCGGCTTGACCGTCGCCGAGGCCAGCTCGGAGACGCGCCGCCCGGCCCGGGTCGAGCCGGTGAAGGAAACCATGTCGACGCCGGGGTGGCCGGCGATCGCCTCGCCGACCTCCGGGCCGGTGCCGGTGACCAGGTTGAAGACGCCCGCCGGCAGCCCGGCGGCCACGACCACCTCGGCGAGGATGAAGGCGTTGAGCGGCACGACCTCGCTCGGCTTGAGCACCACCGTGCAGCCGGCGGCGAGGGCGGGGGCGACCTTGGCGGCGATCTGGTTGAGCGGGTAGTTCCACGGCGTGATCGCGCCGAGCACGCCGACCGGCTCGCGCAGCACGCGCGAGTTGCCGATCTCCTCCTCCCAGGCGACCTCCTCCATCAGCCCCGGCATCGCCGCGAACTGGCCGGTCGGCAGCCCCGCCTGGATGATCTGGCTCAGCTTCAGCGGCATGCCCAGCTCCTGGGCGATCGTCGCCGCGATCTCCTCGGCGCGCTCGCCCAGTCCCGCCGCGATCGCACTCAGGTAGCCGGCGCGCTCCTCGCGGGAGGTCTGCGACCAGGCGTCGAAGGCGTCGCGGGCGGCACGCACGGCCAGGTCGGCGTCGGCCGACGTGCAGGCCGGGATCGTCGCCATGACCTCCTCGGTGGTCGAGTTGACGACCTCGATCGTCTCGCTTCCCTGCGGCTCGACCCACTTGCCGCCGATGAAAACCTCGTTCCGCGCCTGAACCTCCGCTGCCGTCGCCATCTCCACTCCTCCTGGTTGCGCTCGCCTTGGCTGCCTGGCCAGAACGCTAGCGCGCCCCGACCGCCTCCAGCTCGGCGAGCGCCGACTCGAGGCCCGGGCCGGGCAGGGCGCGGGCGTCGCGGGCGTGCAGGACCTTGCCGCAGCTCGCGCAGGTGCCGCGGTCGTCGATCTCGCCGCCGCACTCCTTGTGGACGATCAGCATCGGCGGGCCGTCGGGCTCGGGGGAGTGGCGGTCGCCCCAGGCCTGCAGGGCGACCAGGGCCGGCCAGAGGTCGAGCCCCTTCTCGGTCAGGAAGTACTCGTAGCGCTCGGGGCTCGACTGGTAGGCGCGTCGCTCGAGGATGTCCTCCTCGACCAGCCGCTGCAGGCGGGCGGAGAGGACGTTGCGGGCGACGCGGAGGCTGCGCTGCAGCTCGCCGAAGCGGCGGTTGCCGTTCATCACGTCGCGCACGATCAGCAGCGTCCAGCGCTCGCCGACGACCTCGAGCGCCTTGGCGATCGAGCAGATCTGTCCGGGGTAGTCGGCGCGCAGCACAGGGTGATCTTCTCACACAAGGTTGCATCAAGCAACCGAGTCGGCTAGGGTCCCCGGAGAGCAGTTGCTTGATGCAACCCAGGCCGATTGGAGGCTGACGATGAGGCTGATCCACCGACACAGGAGCCACCGCCCGAAGGCCCCGCGCATCGCCTTCACCCAGGAGGAGATCGCCGCCGACCTGCATTACCCGGCGTCGCGCAAATCGGCTCGTACGGCGGCTCGCGAGAGAGCCCGGACGGTCGCCAGATGACCGACACCGCGGTCGACGCCGCCCAGGTCTTCGCCGAGGCGAGCCCGGAGACGACCGGCACCCGCACGCTGGTCTGGCAGGACCCGGTGCCGACCGCGGCCGCCGGGGCGACGATGACGGGCATGGAGTACATGGAAGCGATCGTCGGCGGCAAGCTTCCCCCGCCGCCGATCGCGGTGACCCTGCGCATGGGCCCGATCGGCGTCGTCCATGGCGAGGCCAACGTCCTCTACCGCGGTCGCCGCCAGGCCACCGCCGAGGCCTACCTCACCGCCGCCGACAGCGGCAAGCTGCTCGCCCACGGCGTAGCCACCTGCATGATCCTCTCCTGACGCTCAGACAATAACTTGCTACAACTTGCCCATGGCAGATGCTGGAAGCTTGCTGCGGGAGGCTCGTCAGCGCCACGGAGTAAGTCAGAAGAATCTGGCGATGCGAGCCAGCACCACTCAATCCGCGATCTCCAGAATCGAGTGCAACCGGGTTTCCCCTTCGCTTGACACCTTGGAGGAGCTGCTGTTTTTGCTTGGAGAGGATCTGGTGATGGAGGCCCAGCCTCGAACGCCTAACGTCGATGTGGAGGCAATCCGAGAGCGGTTGCAGTTGACTCCGACGGAGCGCATCCGGCGCGGCCTGGATGAAGCCAGCCGGATAATTATTAAAAAGAGCGCGGGTCGTCGAGACGACACATCCGCGGGCTCCGGCTAGGCAGACAGCTCGCGCGCCAGCTCGACCAGTAGGCGGACGCCGAAGCCGCTGGCGTCGTTGCCGGTGTAGGGGCGGCCGACGTCCCAGGCGGTGCCGGCGATGTCGACGTGGGCCCAGGGGGTCTCGCCGACGAACTCCTCGAGGAAGGAGCCGGCGTAGATCGTGCCCGCCTTGCGCTTCGCGGCGGCGTTGGTCAGGTCGGCGACGGTGCCCTTGGTCAGCTGCTTGTACTCGGGGTGGAGGGGGAGGCGCCAGACCAGCTCGCCGGTCGTCTCGCCCGCGGCTTTCACCTCGGCGGCGAGCTCGTCGTCGTTGGAGATCACCGCCGCGTAGGTCGAGCCGAGCGCGATCAGCACCGCGCCGGTCAGCGTCGCCAGGTCGACGATTCGCTCCGCCCCCAGCTCGACCGCGTAGGCGAGCGCGTCGGCGAGGATCAACCGTCCCTCGGCGTCGGTGTTGTTGACCTCGACCGTCTTGCCGTTGTACTGGGTGATCACGTCGCCCGGCTTGATCGCGGACCCCGAAGGCATGTTCTCGGTCGCGGGGATGACGGCTATCAGCTCCACTTCGAGGCCCAGCTCGGCGATCGCTGCGACCGCCTCGAGCACCGCCGCCGCCCCCGACATGTCCATCTTCATCTCGTGCATCGAGGCCGAGGGCTTCAGCGAGATCCCGCCGGTGTCGAAGGTGACGCCCTTGCCGACCAGGCCGAGCACGGGCCCGTCGCCGCCGCCCGCGTAGCGCAGCACGATCAGCTTCGGCTCCTCCTCGCTGCCCTGGCTGACCGCGACCAGGCCGCCCATCTTTTTTTCCTCGATCTGCTTGCGGCCGAGCACCTCGGCGCTCACCTTTGGGTGCGCCGAGGCGATCTCCCGCGCGTGCCGGCCGAGGAAGGAGGGCGTCGCGACGTTCGAGGGAAGGCTCTGCAGGTCGCGGGCGCGGTTCTGCGCCTCGGCGCAGGCTCGCGCCGCCTCGGCGGCGCCGGCCGCCTCGGCCGGGCCGAGCAGGGTCAGCGACTCGATTCGGGGCGGGAGAGGGTCGTCGGGGTCGCCGCTGCGGAAGCGGTCGAAGCGCCACTCGGCGAGGATCGTGCCGGTGACCAGCGCCGCCGCGGCCGCCTCGACGTCCTCGGAGTCGGGAAGGACCCAGGCGAGCGAGGCAGCCTCCAGCTTCGCCGCCTCCTTGGCGGCAAGCGCGGCGGCGATCCGCAGGCGCTCGGCGTCCGCGTCCTCGCGCTTGCCGAGGCCGACTGCGAGGGCGCGCTCCGGCCGCTCGGGCCGCAGCAGGCTCAGCTTCTGGAAGCCCCCTCTGGCGTCGCCGGCGCCGGGCGCCCCGGCAAGCTCCCCGGGCAGCTCCTCGCCTTCGTACAGCCCGACGACGAGCAGGTCGGCGCCGCAATCGGGGATCGCGCTCTGGTCGACCTCGACTCTCACGACCGCCGAGTCTATGCAGCGCGCTATCGTTCCGGTCAGGGCCTTGCGGCCCGTCCGAGCCGAGACCCGGCACAAAAACAAGACAGAAAGGCCGCCAGATGCCCAGCACCGTCATCCTCGCAACCGCACGCACGCCCTTCGGCAAGATGGGCGGAACCCTCTCCTCACTCGATGCCACCGACCTCGGCGGCCACGCGATCGAAGCCGCGCTGGACCGCTCCGGCGTCGATCCCGAGCAGGTCGACCAGGTCGTCTTCGGCCAGGTCCTGCAGGCCGGCCAGGGCCAGATCCCCTCGCGCCAGGCCCAGATCAAGGGCGGCGTCCCCAAGGAGGTGCCCTCGGAGACGATCAACAAGGTCTGCGCCTCGGGCATGCGCTCGCTCGGCATCGCCGACATGGCGATCCGTGCCGGCGACGCCGAGGTCGCCGTCACCGGCGGCATGGAGTCGATGAGCCAGGCGCCGCACATGCTCCCCGGCGCCCGCTTCGGCTACCGCATGGGCCACGTCGAGACGATCGACGCGATGGTCCACGACGGCCTCACCAACCCCTTCACCGAAAAGCAGATGATCAACGAGGCGAGCGAGGTTTCCAACGAGCTGGAGATCACCCGCGCCGACATGGACAAATTCGCCGAGCGCTCGCACCGGCTCGCCGCCGAGGCGACCGACGCGGGCCGCCTCGCCGACGAGATCGTCGGCGTCACCGTCCGCTCCCGCAAGGGCGAGAACACGATCGAGGCCGACGAGGCGATCCGCGCGGAGACCACGGTCGAGACGCTCGCCGGGCTGAAGGCGATCGGCGGCGAGGACGCCACCCACACCGCCGGCAACGCGCCCGGCGTCAACGACGGCGCCGGCGCGATCGTCGTCGCCTCGGAGGAGTGGGCCGACAAGGAGGGCAAGACGGTGCTCGCCCGCGTACTCTCCTACGGCACCGTCGCCGACGACTTCCCCTACCTGGCCAAAACCCCCGCCAACGCCGCCAAGCAGGCGCTGGAGAAGATCGACAAGGGCCCCGAGGACGTCGACCTCTGGGAGATCAACGAGGCCTTCGCCTCGGTCGCGCTCAACTCGATGCGGATGCTCGGCGTCGACGAGGAGAACGTCAACGTCAACGGCGGCGCGATCGCCCTCGGCCACCCGATCGGCGCCTCCGGCGCCCGCATCGTCGGCTCGCTCGTCCACGAGCTCGGCCGCCGCGGCGGCGGGCTCGGCGTCGCCGCGATCTGCTCCGGCGGCGGCCAGGGCGACGCGATCATCCTCGAGGTCAACGGCGGCTAGGGGGCTCAGATCGCTCGGCCTGCGCCAGACCCTCCCGCGGGTGACGCGGAGC
>DATDBO010000057.1:0-5225 GCA_036524775.1 Solirubrobacterales bacterium | reverse complement strand
CTTCACCTATTACGAGACCCTTGGCGGCGGACAGGCCGCTTCAGCCGGAGCGGACGGTCCGAGCGCGGTGCACGTGGCGATGTCGAACACGCTCAACACCCCGATCGAGGCGCTGGAGACCGAGTTCCCGCTGCGCGTGCGCGAGCTGGCGCTGCGCCGCGACAGCGGCGGCGCGGGCCGGCACCCGGGCGGCGAGGGGATCGTGCGTGAGATCGAGGCGCTGGCGCCGATGCGCTACACGCTGATCGGCGAGCGCCGCCGACACCGACCGCGCGGGCGCGACGGCGGGGGCGACGGTGCAGCCGGCGCCGACTTCCTCAACGGCAAGCGCCTGCCCGGCAAGGGCGAGGGAGCCCTCGCTCCCGGCGACAGGCTGCGGATCGAGACCCCCGGGGGCGGCGCCCACGGCTCTGCCGCGCCCGACGCCCAGGGCGAGGCGGGCGCCGGCCGGGTGTCCGATCGCACACACGAATGATTTGGCGATTTGGCCCGCCTCGTCTAGAATCGCGGCGTTGGGCAGGGCTTCCGCCTGGCAGTCCTAGGCGCCAACCTCCCGGTCACGGAATCACCAACCTTCTCAGGTACGACTTCGACATGCCGATCGCGCTAAAGGAATGGGCAGTAACGGTGCGCGCCCTCGCCGAGGGCGAGCAGCTCCTGACCCTGCGCAAGGGCGGGATCCGCGAGGACAACAAGCACTTCGAGCTCGAGCACGAGCGCTTCTTCCTCTACCCAACCTTCGACCACCAGCGCAACAACCTGGTCCGCGAGTCGCACCACCCGGAGCTGCGCCGCGCGCTCGAGGAGGGCGTCTGGCCCGACGAAGAGCCGCCCCCCGCCGCGCTGATCCAAGACGGCGGCATCCCCCAGCCCGACCGCGTCCGGCTGCGCTGCTGGGCCGAGGTGACCGACCACCTCACGGTCACCAACCCGCGCATCGTCGACGACCTCTCCCCCTACTACGTCTGGACCCCCGACTACGCCGAGAAGCGGCTCAACTGGAAGCGGCGCCACCCGCTGCATATCCTGCTGCTGCGGGTCCACCGCATCCCCCGCCCGGTCACGGTGCGCGTCCGCGACGAGTACCACGGCTGCCGCTCCTGGGTCGAGATCGACCGCGACCTGCCCTTCGAGGGCACCCCGGTGATGGCCGACGAGGAGTTCGACCGCGCACGTAGCGAGATCCACTCGGTCTGCACGGCTTCCGAGCCTGTCCTGGTTTAAGCCTCGCTTGTAGGCTCGCCCCATTCCCTGGGTAGAGACCCACTCGCTTAGCTTCACCGCTCGTCACGACAGCGGCGACACAGCCTTCGCCGAGCGCACGCTCGACCGCATGGAGGAACTGCGCCTGCGGCTCGAGGACGACTTCGCGGTCGTCCCGGGGGACGTCACCGTCGTCGTCCACACCAACCCCGCCCTCCTCGCCCTCGCCCACCCCTACCTGCCGGCGGCGCGCTGGTCGGCCGCGCCGGCGGGACGGCGCTACCTCGCCGGCTGGGCGATGGCGACCGAGCTGCACGTGCTCAACGACCCCCACATGGAGCGCCGCGCCGCCGGCGACGACTCGCGCGAGGCGCTGCGCGGCACGGCCGAGCGCCTCTACGCGCAGCTGGCGATCGCCGCCAACAACCCCGACCTGCCGCCCTCGTGGACGCCGCGGCGCTTCGCCCGCTACCTCGGCTGGGCCTGGCTGGTCGAGGGCGCGGCGCAGTACTTCGCCCGCCAGGTCGGCCTCTACCGGGCGGCGGTGATCAGGCGCCTGCGCGAGAGCGCCCGCCCGTCGTTCCCGCCCTCGCGCCGCGACGCGGTGATCCTCGGCGGCACGATCTTCGACCTGCTCGAGACGGAACGGGGGCCGGAGGCCTGCAAGGCGCTCGCCCTCCACCTCGACCCCGCCGGCGTCGCGCCGACGCTCGAAGCGGCCTTCGAAGCGCCGGTCGACGAGATCGAGGACGCCTGGCGCGGCTACCTGCGCGCGATGGCCCGCCCGGTCGCCGCCTGACCCTGAGAGCCCTGCCCGGAGTAGCCTTCCCGGAGATCCGGCCATGATCGTCTCCGTTCACCTCGCCGACGTCGGCCCGCTGCAAGCGCAGCGGCTGCTCTATCGGCGACTCGATCCGGAGGCCATCCCCGGCATGACCTACGCGGAGCCGACGATGGTCGGGCCGCTCGGCAAGCGTCCGCCGAAACCGCAGCTGGGCCGCGTCGGGCTGATCGCCGCCTGGGACGAGGACGCAGCGATCGACCGCTTCCTCGCAGGCCATCCCTTCGGCGAGGGCATAGCGGCCGGCTGGCACGCGCGCCTCGAGCCGCTGCGCTGCTTCGGGTCCTGGGCGGGGATGCCGGAGCTGCCGAAGCGCGAGCTGCCGATGGACGACGACGAGCCTGCGGTCGCCCTCACCTTGGGCCGCCTGCGCGCGCTTCGGATCAGGCCGTTCCTCAAGGCCAGCAAGCCCGCCGAGCGCGACGCGATCGGCAACCCCGCCGTCGTCGCGTCCACCGGCCTCACCCGTCCCGCCCGGCCGCGGCTGGTCTCGACCTTCTCGATCTGGCGCACCGCCGGCGCCATGCGCGAGTACGCCTTCGGCAAGGACGGACCGCATCAGGCGGCGGTCAGGGCCGACCGTGCCCTCTCCTTCCAGCATGAACAGGCGTTCGTCCGCTTCCGCCCTCTCGCCTCGCAGGGCAGCTGGGACGGAAGCGACCCCCTGGCGGACCTGATCCAGGCCGCCCCGGCAGCTGCCTGACGCACCGGCGGGCTTCGGTTTCCAGCCGGACCCGCTACTCGGCGCCGGTGCCCTCGAGCACTTCGCGCGCCTGCTTGGCCAGCTCCTCGGCGACGAGCACTTCGCGCGGGCCGGCGGCGAGGAAGTCGGGTACGTCGAAGCCGGCGGCGCGGCGCAACATGCTGGGGATGCCGTGCTCGGAGAGCAGGCCCTGGATCATTTCCGCCTCCGCCTGCTGCTGGGCGTAAGCGACCTTGACCAGCTTGCCCCCGCTACCCGACGACAAGCTCGGCCTCGGCGATCCCGCCGTCGCGGATCCAGAAGCCCTTCAGGTCGGGTGCCTCGGGATCGGCGAGCGAGACGATCAGGTAGACCGCGTCGGGCCAGCCGGCCAGGTTGACGTCGGTCTGCGAGGGGTAGGCGGGGCTCTTGGTGTGCGAGTGGTAGATCCCGACCAGCTCCTCCCCCGCCTCCTCGATCGCCCGCATCAGTCGGAACTGCTCCTTGGCGTCGATCGAGTAGCGCAGCGGGCTCGCCTCGGCGTTCTCCGCCCGGTGCACCGTCCGCGCCTCGCCGTCGGCGCCGCCGACCATCCCGCAGCACTCGTTCGGCAGGTCCTCCCGCGCGTGGGCGACGATCTCGTCGGCAAGGCTCCGGGCGATCCTCATGGTCGAGGCGAGGCTAGCGGACGGGTCGCTCCCAGTGGGCGAGGGCGAAGTCGCAGAGGTCATCGATCAGGTCGTTCACTCGCTTGGCTTCGCCGGCACGGATCCGGCCGTTGAGGATCCAGGCCACCCCGCTGACGATCATCCCCTCGAGCACGTCGGGCCGGCGCTGGCCGGCGGGGACGGCTTCGCTCAGGAGCGTCACGAAGCGGGCTCGGGCGACCTCGTAGCGCGCCGCCGAGGCCGTGGTCGCGGCGGGCGCCTCGACGATCAGCAAGTGGGCCTCGGCGGGGTGCTCGGCGAGCCGGCCGAGCAGGGCGGCGAGGCCGGCGCGCACCCGCTCGTCCCACTCCCCTCCCGCCGCGCAAGCCTCCTCCGTCCGCTCCAACAGCGCCGCGAAGGCGGCGTCGACGGCGGCGAGGAAGACCTCCTCCTTGCCCTCGTAGAGCTCATAGAGCGTCTTGCGAGCGACCCCGGCCCGTTTGACGATGTCGCTGACCTTCATCGCCCCGTAGCCGCGCTCGGCGCTGACCTCGGCCACCGCGGCGAGGATGCGGCGGCGCTTGTGGCGGAGGACGAAGTCGCGTGGCAGTCGGGGGCGCGAGGGGCTCATTTTGCGTGCTCCCTGGGCCCCCCGGGCCAGAGATGACAAACAGTACCGCTAGGCCGTCCGGCCTACCACCAGACGGTGGCGTCCAGGTTCTCGATCTCGTCGATCGGTTTGGTGTAGACGCCGGAGGAGAGGTACTTCCAACCGTCGTCGGGGATCAGGAAGACGACGTTGCCGCCGTCGAGCTCTTCGCCGATGCGGACGGCGATGCGGGCGATCGCGCCGGAGGAGACGCCGGCGAAGACGCCCTCCTCCTCGAGCAGCTTGCGGGTCCAGACGATCGCGTCGCGGTTGGAGACCATGATCTTGCGGTCGAAGAGGGTGATGTCGATGATCGGCGGGATGAAGCCGTCGTCGAGCGAGCGCAGGCCGTGTACCTCCTCGCCCTGCATCGGCTCGGCCGCGACGATCAGCGTCTCGGGGTCGTGCTCCTTGAGGCGCCGGCCGTTGCCCATCAGCGTGCCGCCGGTGCCGAGCCCGCCGACGAAGGCGGCCACCTCGTCGAGCTCTTCGAGGATCTCGACCGCGGTGCCGTTGTAGTGGGCGAGCGGGTTGGCCTCGTTGCCGTACTGGTAGGGCATGTAGTACTGCGGGGCATCGGCCATCTCCAGCGCCACCTCGACCGCGCCGTTGGAGCCCTTGGCGCCCTCGGAGTAGACGATCTCCGCCCCGTACATCTCCAACAGCTGGGTGCGCTCGGAGGTGACGTTGTCGGGCATCACGACCTTCAGCGGGTAGCCCTTGCGGCTGCAGATCATCGCCAGCGAGATGCCGGTGTTGCCCGAGGTCGGCTCGAGAATCGTCTGGCCGGGCTCGATCGCCCCTTCGGCCTCGGCGGTCTCGATCATCGACCGGGCGACACGGTCCTTGACGGAGCCGGTCGGGTTGCGCCCCTCGAGCTTGGCGTAGATGTGGACGCCGGGCTTCGGCGAGAGCTTCGGCAGCTCGACCAGCGGCGTGTTGCCGATCGACCGGACGATGTCGCCGTAGCGTCCCCCGCAGGGTCGGTTGAGTAGCTCGTCTGGCGGCATCTCGATCTCCCGTTACTTCAAAAAGTATAGCGAGGGGTGGGCCGCCGCCGCTCGGCGGATTTCGAAGCGCTCAGCCGCCGGCCATGGCGGGCATGATGATGACGGTGTCACCGTCGCTCACGGCGGTGTCGAGGCCGTCGAGCACGCGCACGTCCTCGTCGTTGAGGTAGACGTTGACGTAGCGGTTGAGGTC
>DATDBO010000056.1:0-3683 GCA_036524775.1 Solirubrobacterales bacterium | reverse complement strand
GTGTCGCTGCCGGTGAGGCGTTGCTCGACGACGTTCGTGCTGCTGCCACTGCAGCCGCCGCGGCCGAAGCTGCGATCCGCGCCCGGGTCGAGCGGATCGAAGCCAAGGTCGTCGGCGAGCAGGGCGACGGCGACGCGATCGCCGAGGAGATGCGCGAGTGCTCGCGCCAGGAGTCCGAGCTCCAGGTCGAGATGAAAACCGCCTCCGACGCGCTGACCGAGGCCCAGGTCGAGGCGGCGCACCTCGGCGACCGCCGCGCCGAGGCGGCCAAGGAGCTGGCCTCGATCGCCGAGCGGCTCGGCGAGGAGGTCGCGCCGGCCGAGGAGCCGCTGGGCGACGAGGAGCGGTCCGACATCGATCGTCGCCTGCAACGGCTGGAGCGTCGCCGCGCCCAGATCGGCCCGGTCAACCCGCTCGCCGAGCAGGAATACGAGGAGGCGCGCGAGCACGTCGAGTCGCTGCAGGCGCAGCGCGAGGACACCGAGCGCGGCATGCACGAGCTGGAGGCGCTGATCCGCGACATCGACCGCGAGATCGAGCGCGCCTTCGAGCAGACCTTCGAGGCGACGGCGAAGAACTTCGAGGAGATGGTCGAGCACCTCTTCCCCGGCGGCCGCGGTCGGCTGCGCAAGGTCAGCCTGCAGCCGGTGCGCGAGGCCGAGGAGCAGCCCGAGGCCGAGGACGCCGAGGCGGTCGAGGGAGAAGAGGAGGCCGAAGAGGAGCGCGAGGTCCTCGGCGTGGAGATCGAGGTGACCCCGGCGGGCAAGTCGACGCGCAAGCTCTCCCTGCTCTCCGGCGGCGAGAAGTCGCTCGTCGCGCTGGCCTTCGTCTTCGCCGTCTTCCTCGCCAGGCCCTGTCCCTTCTACATCCTCGACGAGGTCGAGGCGGCGCTCGACGACGCCAACATCGACCGCTTCCTGCAGTTGATCCGGCGCTTCTCAGACCGCGCCCAGTTCGTCATCGTCACCCACCAGAAACGGACGATGGACGCCGCCGACGTGCTCTACGGCGTCACCATGGGCGGCGACGGCGTGACCAAAGTCGTCTCCCGCCGCCTGCCGCGCGAAGTCGAGGAGGGGGCGGTGGGCGAACCGGACGCGGAGGCGCCGCCGCCCTTCGCCGGCCTCGCCGCTTCGGACGAGGGGCCGGCCGCATCCGCGGAGGCGGGAGAGCAGGCCGGCGTGCTCGGCGAGCGGCCTGCCGCACGCGCTCGCGGCGACTCCGCGGCAGCCGCTTAGTCCGATGCCCACCTCGTGGAACGAGATCTTCGATCTCGGCTCGCGCGACGCCGCCCCCGCCGCTGCGGAGCCCGAAAGCGAGGAGCGCCGTCGCGGCGTCTTCGGCCGCCTGCGCGAGAGCCTCTCGAAAAGCCGCCAGGCGCTGGTCGAGGAGATCTCGGCCAGCCTCTTCGACCGCATCGACGAGGAGACCTGGGAGCGGCTGGAGGAGGCGCTGATCCTCGCCGACGCCGGCGCGCCGACCACCGCCGAGGTGGTCGAACGGCTGGAGCGAGAGGTGGAGAGCGGCAGCGTTCCCGCGGACGGCGAGGCGGTGCGCGAGCGCCTGATCGAGATCCTCGCCGAGGTCGCCTCCAACGGGCGCGCCCCGATCGACCTCAGCGGCGAGCCCGCCGTCCTGCTGATGGTCGGCGTCAACGGCACCGGCAAGACGACGACGATCGGCAAGATCGCCTGGCACCTCTCTAAGGAACTCGGCCTCTCTGTTGTTTTGGCCGCAGGCGACACCTACCGCGCCGCGGCTGCCGAGCAGCTGGCCGAGTGGGCGGAGCGCGCCGGGGCCGAGCTGATCCGCTCGGAGCCGGGCGGCGACCCGGGCGCGATCGCCTTCGACGCGATCGCCGCCGCCCGCGCCCGCGGCGCCGACGTCGTGATCGTCGACACTGCCGGGCGCCTGCACACGCAGGGCAACCTGATGGACGAGCTGGCCAAGGTGCGGCGGGTGATCGCCAAGCAGATGCCCGACGCCCCGCACGAGACGCTGATCTCGATCGACGCGACCACCGGCCAGAACGGCCTGCGCCAGGCGAAGACCTTCTCCGAGGCCGTCGAGGTCGACGGCGTCGTCCTGACCAAGCTCGACGGGACCGCCAAGGGCGGCATCGTGCTGGCGATCGCCGGCGAGCTGGGCATCCCGGTGAAGCTGATCGGCACCGGCGAGACGCTCGGGGACCTGCGCCCGTTCGACCCCACGGACTTCGCCCGCGCCCTGCTCGCCGAGTAGCCGCGCGGCGCCGGCGCTCTAAGCTGCGGGCCGGTGTTCGACCAGCTTTCAGACCGCCTCCAGGCGACCCTCTCCGACGTCCGCTCGCGCGGCAAGCTGAGCGAGGGCGACGTCGATGCGGCGATGCGCGAGATCCGCCTCGCCCTGCTCGAGGCCGACGTCAACTTCAAGGTCGTCAAAGGCTTCACCAAGACCTTGAAGGAGCGCTGCCTCGGCGCCGAGGTGCTGGAGAGCCTTGACCCGGGCCAACAGGTGGTGAAGATCGTCAACGAGGAGCTGACCGGGCTGATGGGCGGCGCCGGGCGCGACCTCGCCTTCGCCTCGGACGGTCCGACCGTGATCCTGATGGCGGGGCTGCAGGGCTCGGGCAAGACGACCGCCTGCGCCAAGCTCGCCAGGCACCTGGGCGAGGAAGGCAAGGACGTCGCCCTCGCCGCCTGCGACGTCTACCGCCCGGCGGCGGTCGACCAGCTGGTCACGGTCGGCGAGCAGGCGGGAGCCCACGTCTACCAGCAGGGCACCGACGCCGACCCCGTCGAGATCGCCGCCTGGGCGCTCGACCGCGCCCGCGAGGAGGGTCGCGACGCGCTGATCGTCGACACCGCCGGCCGCCTCCACGTCGACGAGGACCTGATGGCGGAGCTGGCCAAGATCCGCAAGCGGACCCGGCCGCACGACGTGCTCCTCGTGGTCGACGCGATGACCGGTCAGGACGCCGTCGGGGTCGCCGAGTCGTTCGCCGAGGCGGCCGAGTTCGACGGCGTGGTGATGACCAAGCTCGACGGCGACGCCCGCGGTGGCGCCGCGCTCTCGGTCAAGGCCGTCACCGGCAAGCCGATCCTCTTCGCCTCGACCGGCGAGAAGCTCGAGGCCTTCGAGCGCTTCCACCCCGACCGGATGGCGTCGCGGATCCTCGGCATGGGCGACGTCCTCACCTTCATCGAGAAAGCCGAGCAGCAGGTCGACGAGCGCCAGGCGGAGGACCTGCAGAAGAAACTCGAAAGCGACCGCTTCACGCTCGAGGACTTCCTCCAGCAGATGAAGCAGGTGCGCAAGATGGGCCCGCTCAGCGGCCTGGTCGGGATGCTGCCCGGGATGGGGGCGATGAAGCAGCTGAAGGACGCCGAAGTGGACGAGGGCGAGCTCGACCGGGTCGAGGCGATCATCCTCTCGATGACGCCGCTCGAGCGGGCCAACCCGGCACTGATCAAGGGCTCGCGGCGCAAGCGGATCGCGGCCGGCTCGGGGACGCGGATCCAGCAGGTCAACCAGCTGGTCAAGCAGTTCGACCAGATGCGCAAGATGATGCGTTCGATGGCCTCCGGCAAGATGCCCGACCAGCAACAGCTGGCGCAGATGACGGGCGCCGCGCCGCGCCCGAAGATCCGTAGGCGCTAACCTGCCCCGTCCAAATGGCTGTCCGAATCAGACTTAGACGAGTG
>DATDBO010000055.1:0-45990 GCA_036524775.1 Solirubrobacterales bacterium | reverse complement strand
AGTGGTCGCCGCCTGAAGGGTGACGGGGCGGGGCGTCCTTTTTGCCGGGTGACGCCCCGCCCCATCTCGCCATCCAGCTCCCTGAGGATAGGCATCAGGCGATGCGCCGCTCGAAGGTCTTCTCGAGCGACGTCTCGTCCTTCTCGCCGGCGACCGTCTTGTCGAGGCGGACGATCGCCTCGCGGTCGTCGAGCCGCACGGTGCCGACCTGGTTGTCGAAGTAGGGCCCCTCGACGGTGCGCCAGCGGATGCCCGGGTCGGGTGCTCCGGCGAGGTGCGAGAGACCCCGCGCGACCGCCGCGAAGGGCCGCGAGAAGCCGGCGCGCACGACCTTGCGCTCGCGCTCGTCGAGCGGGTTGCGGTAGGGCGAGCAGACAGCCTGCACGACGGCGCTCTGAATTTCCGCGTCGCGCTTGAAGCCGACTTCGCAGACGTAGGCATGATGGACGTCGCCGGAGAGGATCACGATCGAGGCCGGTGGCTTGCCCCGCTTGCCCGAGCCGACCTCTTCCAGCAGGCGGCGGAAGCGGTCGAAGGAGAACTGGAAGGCGGCCCAGTGGTCGAAGTCGAGCGCCCGCCGCAGCTTCTCGCTCGCCCTGGCGACCAAACCGCCGTAGGCGCCGTCGCAGAGGCGCTCGTTCCAGGCCTCGACGTGATGGAAGCCGGGGGAGAGGAGGTAGGGCACGGTGGTGCCGATCAGCAGGTGGTCGAAGTCGCCGCTTGCGTGGTCGACGATCCAGTCCCAGACCTCGTCGTCGAACATCGAGCGGCGCTCGCGGGTCAGCACCCGGGCGGCGCGGGAGTCCATGAAGATCGCCCGCACCCCGTCGATGTCGCGGCAAAAGCTCCAGCGCGTCCCGGCGGCGGTCGAGTCGATGCTCTTCGCCCACTCGCGCAGTGCATCGGTTGCGTCGGGATTGCCGCGCACCTGGGCGTAGATCTCGTTTTCCTCGTCGAGGTCGCGCGGCGAGAGGTTGCCGATGTGCTGGTAGATCCAGTAGGTCATGATCCCGGCGATCGCCCGCTCGTGCCACCACTCCTTGCGGTCCATCTCCTCGTGCCAGGAGCGCGAGATGTTCCAGTCGTCGCTCATGTCGTGGTCGTCCCAGACCATCGAGGTGGAGACGGTCGAGAAGAGCCAGCGGATCAGCGGGTCCCGCCACGACTCCTGGTAGAGCCAGGTGTACTCCTCGAAGTCGACCACCTCCTCGCCGGGCGGCTCGGCCGTGTCGCGCTTGGCGCGGATGCGCTCGCGCGTCTGCGGCGAGCCCTCGTCGACGTAGACCTGGTCGCCGAGTAGGAAGAGCAGCTCCGGCCATTTGTCGCGGTCGTCGCGGATCATCTGGCGGGCGAGGACCCAGAGGGCGTCGAGCTCGTGCCCGTCTTCGTCCTCGTCTTTTGACTTGGTGTAGGGCTCCTCGTGGGGGAGGGCGACTCGGCAGGAGCCGAAGCAGACGTCGACCGGCTTGCCGGGCTCGAAGGTGCGGATTGCGCTGGGCGGCAGGTCGCTGTCGGGCTTGGGCCAGCGCTGCTCGCCATCGAGCGCGACCGTGTACTCGTAGAAGCCGCCCGGCTCGAGCCCATCGATGCGGACCAGCGCATAGTGGTGCCCGGCGACACCAAACGTCGGCTCGCGGCGCCCCAGCACCTCGACCTCGCAGCGCTCGCTGGCCTCGACCCAGACCGTCGCCTCAGTTTCCGAGACGTAGCGCAGCATGGGCCCGAGCAGAAGCTCAGCCACCGGGTCTCTCCTCCGGGCCCATGCCGTCTCTCTTCCCCGAATGCCCCCGTTCTAAGCACGGGGCATTCGGGCCAGTTAGCTGACCTGGATAGGCTCGAAGTCACCCAAGATCGGCAACACGAACGTTCCGCCAGTGTGCTCGTAGCCTGTCAGCACGATGGTGCCTTCCAGGTCGAGGTTGTCACCCTCGGAAGAAAATCCTTTGAAACCACAGGCGAAACCAGGGGTGGCCGAGTATGTGAGGCCTGTGACTGTTGTGGTCACCTGGATGGCGCTTCGCGGTTTGTGGTTCGGCAAATTGGAATAGGTGACTCCACCTGCTGTTGGTGTCTGACCTGGAACTTTTACAGCGCAGTTGCTAAAAGTCATTTCAATTTCTTTGCCTTCTGGGCAGACGATCCAGAATGTGGCATCAGTCTGTTCAAGGTCTTCTCCGTCTGTATCTCCACTCAACACGTAATGGCAGCCGTTCATAGAGATGATGGGTTCACAGTTATTACTGCCTATATGAGGTGTCTCGTTTATTTTCCGACTGTACGATGCGAGAACTGTCATCGTCGAGGGTTCAGCGGTATCGATTGTGCCGGTAAATTTTGATGTTGTGCATCCAAAAGTCATAACGGGAGTCTTGAATACAGTGTTGTGGCTGACCCCTGTAGTCCAGGCGTCTGGTCCGTCGGTTGTGAAGAGATCGGTTCCAGCAGCGCTTGAGGCAGTCAATGCCCCCATCGTGAGCGCCGCGGTCAGTGCTAACCCAAGGGGTTTGAGGTTGCGGGTCATGCGGGTTTCCTTTCGCTCGATCGATCGTGCGACAGATGGCACGTGCAGTTCTATCGCTAAGCCGCTATATGCTCAAGGAACATTGAGTTAAAGCAAAGCCCGATTTTCGCCCGCGTCGAATTGGCGGATTTGAGCCGGAGGAACGAGCTGGTCGTTAGCGGTGTGGGCCGATCGGTTAACGAGCGTCTCGTGCAGTTGCTAATCTTGAGTTTCTAACTCAAGAAACTCTAGAAAGGAGATGGGCATGAGTCGATCCTTGGAGAAGACCAGCGTGGTTTCGAGGGGCAAGCTGAGCGGGGTGGTGCGTGGAGAGCGACTGCAGAACCGGGCGCTCACCGATGCCGCCGGAAACCGTGACGGCGTTGACGAGGCGATCTACTACCGAGCGCGGCTCATTCTGGGCGAGTCCCTGCGTCGCCCCGAGTCGCTGCGCCGATCCGTCGGCTGAGGTTTGATCAATTTTTGTAAAGTAGACGGCCATGGGGAAGCGGGGGCTTGGTCTCGGGCTCGCAATGGCCGCGTTGCTGTCGCTCGGCTTGCTCATCGGCGGCTGTGGCGGGGAAGAGGACACGGCCGGAGGTGCTGACGGCGACGGGATTGACCTCGTCACCTACTCGGCGCTTGAATCCGTCTACGGGGAAGCCCTGGAGCCGGCCTTCCAGGAAACCTTCTTGGAAGAAGTCGGCTTCGAGAACTCCTTCGGCGTTTCCGCCGAGCAGAGCCAGGCAGTCGCGGAAGGGGCGCCGGCCTCGATCGTTCACTTCGAACAGGCCGGCGACATGGAACGGCTGGTCGACGAGGGAAAGGTCGACCCGAGCTGGGACGAGCGGCCCTACAACGGCATCGCCTACAACACCGTCGTCGTCTTCGTCGTCCGCAAGGGCAATCCCCTGCAGATTCAGTCCCTCGACGACATCCTCGGTGGCAAAGTCGACGTCGTCACCCCCAACCCGCTCGGCTCCGACGCGGGTCGCTGGAACGTCATGGCCGCCTACGGAACGCTGATCGAGGAAGGCAAGTCCGAAGCGGAGGCCCTAGCCGGCGTGAAAGCCCTGCTCGAACAGGCGGTTGCCCAGCCGAGCAGTGCAACTGACGCGCTTGCCGCCTTCCTCCAGGGCGAAGGCGACGTGCTGATCGCCTACGAGAGCGACGCGATCAGGGCCGTCGAAGAAGCGAAAGGCGTCCATTTCGTCGTGCCGCACGAGACGATCTTGGTCCAGACCCCGATCGCCGTGACCGCGGAGGCGCCCAAGCCCGCGGCCGAAGACTTCCTCGAGTTCCTCTGGTCGGAAGACGGCCAGTTGATCTGGGCCGAGAACGGCTACCGGCCGGTCAATCGGTTGCTCGTCAACCAGGAGAGGTTCTTCCCGCGCGAGGCGTTCAGGATCGATCGCTTCGGGGGCTGGGCCAAGGTCAACGACGAGTTCTTCGACCCGGAGACCGGCTCGATCGCCGAGATCGAGCGGGAACTGGGCGTTCCGGCGAGCGAATAGCCCGGCAACAGCGACCCGATCTACGGCTTGAGCGACCGATCTACGGCTTGAGGCGGAAGGGCGGGTACTCGTCGGTGATCAGCGTGAACGCGTAGCCGTAGACGCGGTTGCCCCAGCGGAAGACGCCCTCGACGAACGTGAAGATGCCGCGCGGGTAGCGGCCGGTGAAGAGGATCGCGAACCAGGCGCCGATCACGGCGAAGACGACGCCGATGTAGAGGAAGGCGAGGACGACGTAGTGGGGGATGGCGAGCAGCCACTTGACGAGCGGCAGCCCTCGCTCGAGCCGCTCGGGGTCCGGGTCGGAATAGTCGAGCTGCACCGCCTGTCGCTCGTCGGTCGAGGGATAGCGGTCGTCCATCAGGGCAGCGTAGACGCCGATCCGGTTGCTGAAGCGGACCAGTTCGAGGTTCCAGTCGAACCACCAGCGGGGGTACTTCTTGCGGAACAGCAGCATCAGGACGACAGGGAAGACGACGAGGCTGCCGGTCGAGAATACGGCGCCCAAGGCAGCGACCGTGCCACCCGGCAGCAGCGAAACCAAGATCCCGATCGGGATCACCGTGAAGGCGCGAAAGAAGGTCGTCAGCCGGTTGAGCTGTCGCTCCGGGTACTCGACCGAGAAGGTGACGGGGTAAGCGCTAGGACTCGGGCTGGGCGGGACCGTGGTCGTCTCCATGCCCGTTCGTTCTAGTCGGCGGCGGGAACTCCTCCAGCGACGACGTTGACGAAATTCTCCAGGTGGCGGGTGGTCCAGCACTCGAAGGCGCCGTCGCAGTAGCGCTCGTAGGCGGCCATCACCGAGTCGCCGTAGTTCCAGTAGAGCCGCGGCTCGGGATTGAGCCAGAAGAGGCGCCCCGCCCGCTCCGCCACCTGGGCGAAGACCTCGGCGTGGGGCTCGCGGCCGTTGGTGCGGGCGTCGCCGAGCACGATCACGGTCGAGCGCGGGTCGAGCTCGTCGGAGATCTCGGTGAGGAACTCGAGCCAGACGCGGCCGTAGTCGGTGTAGCCGGAGACGTCGGCGACGCCGCCCTCGCTGGAGATCCGCCTGGCGATCTCGCGGAAGTCGCGCTCGTGCTCGAAGATCTCCGTCACCTCGGAGATGCGCTCGATGAAGACGAAGCTGCGCAGCTTGCGGAACGAGTCGTGCAGGGCATGCAGGACCGAGAGGAAGAAGACGCTCGCCGAGGTGACGCTGGTCGAGACGTCGCAGAGCACGTAGATCTCCGGCCGCCGCGGCCGCTTCGGCCGGTAACGCAGGTGCATCGGCACGCCGCCGGTCTCCAGCGAGGCGCGCATCGTGCGCCGCACGTCGACGGTCCGCCCGCGCCGCCGCCCGCGCTGCTCCTGGCCCAGCGTCGCCAATCGCCGCTTCATCTGCGAGACGGCACGGTGCACCGCCGCCAGGTCCTGCGTCGGGCTGGTTGGCAGCGCCCGGTCGAGCTCGGCCAGCGGCCGCGAGGGCGGCAGCGTCTCGGTGCGCTCGATCAGGTCGCGTTCGAGCTCGCGCCGCAGGTGGCGCTCGAAGCGGTTGAGCTGTTCGCGGTCGATCGGCACCGGCTCCGCGGCACCGTCGACCGCCTCGCCCTGCTGCTGCGCCCCCGCCGAGAGCTCCAGCGTTCGGCGGATCCGCTGCACGTCGACGCCGACCACGCCCGATCCCTCGCCCTGGCGGCCGAAGGCCGCGATCGCCAGCCGCGCCAGGTCGCGCATCTCGCCGTCGTTCCCGTCGACGATCGCCTGGCGGATCTGCTCGCGCAGCTCGTCGATGTCGAGCCGCTCGGCGCCCTCGTGGCGCCGGCCGCCCTCGGTGACCTCGCGCTCGATCGCCTCCGTCTCGGCGGCGCGGAAGAACCAGCGCTCGAAGAGCAGCTCGAACACGCGCCGGTCCTCCTGCGACTTGGCGATCGTCGCCGCCAGCGCCTCGCGGAAGTCCTCGCGCGACTCCCACGGCACCTGCTCCAGCGCGGCGAAGGCGTCGAGGATCTCCGAGGTGCCGACCGCCACCCCCTCGCTGCGCAGCTCCTCGCAGAAGCCGAGCAGCTTCGGCGCGAGGCCCGGCGGGCCGGCCTCGGCGCGTGGCCCGTAGGGCGAGGCCGTCGGGCTCACCCCGCCTGCGTCGGCGCGCCCAGCTTCAGCCCCACCCGCTCGGCGACCAGGTCGACGTCGGTGCGGTGCTTGACGATGATCGACATCGACTGATCGAAGGTCTCCCGGTCGATGTCCTCTGCCCCCATCAGCAGCAGCGTCCGCGCCCAGTCGATCGTCTCGGCGATCGAGGGCGGCTTCTTGAGGTCGAGCGCGCGCACCATCCGCACCACCTCGACCAGCCGCTGCGTCAGCGCCTCGGACAAGTCCGGCGCGTGCAGCCTGACGATCTCCATCTCGCGCTCCAGCTCGGGATAGTCGAGCCAGAGGTAGAGGCAGCGCCGCTTCAGCGCCTCGGTCAGCTCGCGCGAGTTGTTCGAGGTGAGCACGACGATCGGCATCGAGGTCGCCGACACCTGGCCCAGCTCGGGGATCGTGATCTGGAAGTCGGAGAGCAGCTCGAGCAGCATCGCCTCGAACTCCTGGTCGGTCTTGTCGATCTCGTCGATCAGGAGGACGACCGGCTCGGCGCTGGCGATCGCCTGCATCAGCGGCCGCTCGAGCAGGAACTCCTCGCTGAAGATGTCGCCGTGCACCTCCTCCCAGCCGGACTCGCCGCCGGCCTGGATGCGCAGCAGCTGCTTGCGGTAGTTCCACTCGTAGAGGGCCTTGGCCTCGTCGAGCCCCTCGTAGCACTGCAGGCGGATCAGCTCGCGGCCGCTCGCGCGGGAGAGCGCCTTGGCCAGCTCGGTCTTGCCGACCCCGGCCGGTCCCTCGACGAGCACCGGCTTGCCCAGCCGTTGGGCGAGGAAGGAGACGAGCGCGGCCGACTCGTCGGCCAGGTAGCCGGCGCCGGCCAGCGCCTCCTTGGTCTCCGCGACGGAGCCGGGTGCCTGCGCCTCGTTCATGCGGCGATGATAATCCGCCCCGGTGCTCGCCCCCGACCTCGTCCTCTCGCTCGCCGCGCTGCTGCCGCACAGCGCCGGCCCATACATCGCCCTCGTCCTGGTCGGCTTCGCCGTCGCCATCCTCGGTCACCTCGGCAGCTCTCGCTGGCTGGTCGCCGCCGGCATCGTGCTGATCTTCCTCGGCGCCTTCCTCTTCCCGCTGGCGCTCAACCTGACCGAGTCGACGCCGCCGCAGCTTAAGGATCGTTGAGGAATTTGACGGTACCCTTTGCGGTCGCGCAGTTCGCGACGCATCCAATTCGACAGGGAGGCACATCGCCTTGAGCCGACATCGCATCCTCAGCGCATTCGCCGCAGCCACCGTGCTGATCGCGATGACGGTCACCCTGGCCGCGTGCGGTGGCGGCAGCGAAAGCGAGAAGAGCGGCGAGAGCCCGCAGGCGGTCCTCGACGAAGCGACGCTGCGCGGGATCGACAGCGCCGACGTCGAGCTCACGCTCGACGTCAAAGCCGAGGGGCCCGAAGGCGGCGAACTCGACGTCAGCCTCTCCGGCCCGTTCCAGGCCGAAGCCAAAGGCGAGCTGCCGCAGCTCGACCTGAATGCCGAGGCGAAGGGCACGGTCGACGGCGAGCCCGTCGACTTCGAGGGCGGGGTCGTGCTGCTGCCCAACAGCGCCTACGTCAACTACGAAGGGATCGAGTACGAAGTCGACCCGGCGACCTTCGGCTTCCTCGAATCGACCTTGCAGCAGGCGCAGCGAGAAGGCGGCGCCGAAACCGGCTCGGCCGGGGCCGCCGCCTGCCAGGAAGAGCTCGGCAAGCTGAAAATCGCCGAGTTCTTCGAAGGCGGCACGAACGAAGGCAGCGCCGACGTCGAGGGCACGACGACGACCAAGATCAGCGGCGACCTCGACGTCCCCGCCGCGATCGACGGCGTGCTGGAAGTCGCCGAAAGCTCGGCCTGCCAGGCGCAGCTGGCCGCCGCCGGGCAGCTGCCCTCGCAGTCGGAAATCGAAGAGGCCAAGGCCGAGGTCAAGAGCTCGCTCAAATCCGCCAACGTCGACGTCTACGTCGGCGACGACAACATCGTCCGTCAGCTCTCTGCCCAGCTCGAGATCGAACCGAAGAACGGCGGCGACGGACCGAAAAGCGTTGCGATCGCCCTCGAGCTGAAGCTCAAGGGCGTCAACGAGGAGCAGGAGATCTCCGCCCCGGAAGGCGCCAAACCGCTGAGCCGGCTCTTCGCCAAGCTCGGCATCAACCCGCTCGACCTGCTCGGCGCCCTGCAGGGCGAAGGCGATGGCTTGAACGAACTGCTCGAACAGCTGGATCTCCCCAGCTCGGTCGGCTGAGCACAGCCTCCGCTTTCTCGTGAACGTCCTGCTGCTGTTCGTCAGCTTCGCGGTGATCCTGGCCGGAGCGCTGCTCTTCACCAACGCGGTGGAGTGGATCGGCCACCGGCTGGAGCTGGGCGAAGGCGCCGTCGGCAGCGTGCTCGCCGCGGTTGGCACGGCGATGCCGGAGACGTTGATCGCGATCGTCGCCCTGATCGGCGCCAAGGAGGGGGCCGACGAGGTCGCGATCGGCGCGATCGTCGGCGCGCCCTTCCTGCTCGGCACGCTGGCGATGGGCCTGGTCGGCCTCTTCGCCTACCTCTACCGCGACCGGCGCCGGACCGGCCTGCAGCTCGACGCGCACGGCCCGACCCTGGAGCGGGACCTGATCTTCTTCCTGATCTTCTTCGCCCTTTCGCTGGCGCTCGCCTGGGGCGCGCCGGAGGCCGTTCGCTACCCGATCGGCGTGCTCGTCATCCTCGCCTACCCGATCTACATCCACCGCACGATCAGCGGCGGCGGGGAGGTGCAGGACCACGCCTCGCTCAACCCGCTGATCTTCGAGCGGCGCGAGGAGTACCGCACCAACCCGGCGCTCTTCTTCTGCGTGATCCAGCTGCTCGTCGGCCTCGCCGCGATGGTCGGCGGCGCCCATCTCTTCGTCGAGGAGCTGCTGCACATCGCCGAGAGCCTCGGGGTGGAGCCCGTCGTCCTCGCCCTGATCCTCGCCCCGCTGGCGACCGAGCTGCCGGAGAAGGTCAACAGCTTCTTCTGGGTGCGCGAGAACAAGGACTCGCTCGCGCTCGGCAACCTCACCGGGGCGATGGTCTTTCAGTCGACGATCCCCTTCGGCATCGGTCTGCTCTTCACCGATTGGGCGCTGAGCACCAACGCGGCGATCTCGGTCGCCCTCGGCCTCGTCGGCGGCTTCCTCGCTTACGAGATGCTGCACCGCCGCGACCGCTTCTCGCTGGCCGCCGTGATCACCTGGTTCGCCCTCTATGTGGCGTATCTGCTGATCGTCGTCGTCAGCGCCTGAGTCAGGCGGCGGCGAGCTCGTCGAGCGCCTTGAGGACCACGTCGTCGTGCGTCTTCGGCGAGACCTTGGGAAAGACCTTGGCGATCTTGCCCTCGGCGTCGATCACGAACGTGGCCCTGGCGACGCCCCAATAGGTCTTTCCATACATCGACTTCTCGCCCCAGGTGCCGTAGGCGTCGGCGACCGCGTGGTCGGCGTCGGCGAGCAGGGTGAACTCGAGGTCGAATTTCTCGGCGAACTTCTTCACCGCGGCGACCTCGTCCGGTGAGACGCCGATCACCCGCGCCCCGGCGGCCTCGTACTCGCCGCTGCGGTCGCGCACCCCGCAGGCCTGGATCGTGCAGCCCGGCGTGTCAGCGCGGGGGTAAAAATACAGTACGACCGTCTCGCCCTTGAGATCGGAAAGCTTGACCGGATCGCCGTTCTGGTCCGGCAGCGTGAAAGAGGGAGCCTTGTCTCCAGGTTCGAGCACGGATAGGACCCTACCGCCGTTCCTGACGGGGCGAAGGGCGATCTGACCAACGAGCAGCGCGACGACATCGGGGCCTTCGCTACGGTTGACGGCGATGGACGCGAAGTCGCAGCAGGTGGCAAACGAGGTCGTGGAGGCGGGGGTCGAAGCCCTGCCGACGGTCCATATGCCGACCTGGGACGCGCTCAGTGTTGCGTTTCTCGGACTAGGCGGCGGACTCGCTGAGGCGACGATCGGAACCTTTGCCCGGGGGCTTGAGTCAGCCCAGGCAGACTCGGCAGAGGCGATCGCGCTCAGGGAGAAGGTGGCCATCGATCTTCACCGTAAGGCCGTCGCGATGGTGACTGCGGGAGGTGAAGTGGCGGAGATCGCCCTTCGGCTCGCCGGTACGTCTGAGGCAAGCGCTCGCGCCGCGGCGAGCTGGAGGCTTCGATCGGGAACTGCCGAGGAGTCCGTGCCTGGAGATTCTGAGGAGGAGCTGATGGCGACGGCGCACCGTAACTATGTTCTGGCTGCCGCAGAGCTCTACAGGTTGCACACGAAAACGTCTTCGAGCGAGGAGATCGAGCGATTCGCCCACGAAGTTCTCGACAATGTCGTCTCCTTCGCTGTGTCGGCCGCCGCCGCAGCTCGCGCCGTCGAGACCCCGGCCGGGTAGACGACCCAGGCGCGGCCGTGACAAGCGCGCGAGATCGGACTATCCAGGCACGCGGGGAAGAGCTCCTCGACCTGGCCGCACAGCACTTCCCCCAAGAGTTCGCTGTCACCGGTGACAGCGATGCCTTCCCGCTGATCGGGACGGCGCTGGTCAGCCGAATGACGGGGACGCTGCGGTCGATCCTCGCCCTCCAGGGAGAAGAACGGGAAGCGGACGCGGCGACCTTGCTCCGTTCGCTGTACGAGCACGCCGTGCATCTGGGCTGGCTGGCCGCCGATCCGTCTGCGGAGCGAATACAGGAATGGAAGAAGGACGACCTGGAATCCCGGCTCAAGGCCGACGCTGATTTGCGGGACCGCGGCCAGCCAATCCTTATTGACGAGGAGAAATCCGCCCTGGAACAACAGGTCGCCCGGCTACACGGTGCCGGCTTGGCGCCGTTGACCAACCTCGCCGTAGCGGCAGACAAGCGGTGGGAGGGAGCGCTCCCGGGCATGGGCGCACACGGCGAGGTCAAGTCGTTTCGGGGTTTCTATGCGCTCGTCTATCGAAGCAGTAGCGGATTCGCCCATCCGACCTACCGGGGCCTAAATGCCGTTGCCGCCGAAGTCGCCCCAGCTCGGCAGCGGGTCTGGCTTGAGGAGCGATACGACGGGACGGGCCCCTACGGCATGGCGACCCTGCTCTTTGGTTTCGGTCTATACCTCGCCAGCACCGCCCTCGGGTGGCCGGACGCCTCGGAGATCGGGGCGATCTTCGAGAGGCACCCGGGCTGAGATAGCGATGGCTAACGTCGAGAAGCGCTGGGAGGGGAGTCGTAATTTTGGGCCCGCGGTTCGGCTCGCTGATGCGATCGTCGCTCCGGACCAAAGTAGCCCTACCGCCGAGGAGGTGCTGGTCGGCAGGACGATGGCCGGGATGCTGGCAGCGGCTAGGCCGATCATCTGCCCGCCCGAGCAGCTCAACGCCGTCGCTGACGATGTATTCGGCGACCTTGGAGCGGCGTTGGAGTATGCAGCGAGTGCCCGACTGCCTTTCGAGGTGACGTTCTTCGATTTCACCGATGAGCTGGGTAGGTCTCCGGTGTTCAACGTGCATCTGGTAGAGGAGGGGCGGGAACTCGGATTCGAGCTGCGCGGGGTGCTGGCGGGAGAGGACGCCGATCGAGAGGAGACCGTCTTCATTCCGATCATTGGAGGACCGAATGCGCCGCCCGAGGAGATCGGCCTCGTCATGGTGGACTGGTCGGGAGCGCGGCAGCCATCGGCAAAACCGAGTCGGTGGGCGGAAGAGCTTGATGTCGGTAAGGAAAAACTCCGGGTCACTTTCTTCAACCCGGCCTCGGCAATGGAGGCGCTTGGAGAGAGCCCGCGGGCGGTCGCGGGTGCCCTAATGGGTGTCGCGCGGGCAAAGGCGAAACTCTCCGAGACGGAAGCTGAGCTTTTTAGATTCCACCTCGCCACCACCTCGGCGACCGCGGTTCGTATGGCCTTGAAGGCTCTCTATCTCCTCGATTCAGCAAATATCGAGGTGGTCGAAGCCTCGTTGAGTCGGCAGGCGCGCAGGCAGGTAGAGCGGAAGGGTGGAGAGATCGCATGGGTGATTCAAGTGCGGCCTTCAAAGTCAGGGGAGTCAGACGCTAATGAGCACGCCGAGCGGTCGTTTTCACACCGTTTCGAGGTCCGCGGGAACTTCGCGCACTACAAAGAGGGAAGTTGGCTGTTCGAACATTCCGCGCCCGAGGACATTCGGCCCTGTCCTCGTTGTGGCCAGTGTCGCCGCGTGTGGCGACAGCCCCACGTCAAGGGTCCGCTCGACAAGCCGCTGGCGATCAAGGTTCGGCGAGTCGATTTCCAAACTTAGAGCACGCTCGGACCTTATCCGGCCCGGACCGATAGATCCCGCCGGGCTCGATCCGCACCGGGGCGTCTCGTCGAGCTACTTGAAGAGTTGCGCGTCTCCCGGTGTCATCATCTCTCCCGCGCGCATGTCGCGGGTGGCGATAACCCGGTAGCCGCGCGGGACGCGATTGCCGAGGGTCCGCTTCACCCTCACCGCCTCGACGTGGTCGCGCATCTCGCCGAGGAGGCTGAGGATTTCGGATGCCTCGGAGTTCCCCAACTCGAAGTCTGCTCGTAGGTAGCGGGCCGAGGCGCGCAGCTCGCCGAGGCGGTTCAGAAGTCCAGCGAAGCGCAGGTCAGTATTTTCGAGCTTGGCCCACTGGTTGTAGAAGGAGCGGACCGTCATGTGCTTGCGGGTCATCACGCGCTTGTCGGGGAGCCACAGGAGCTCGGCACTGGCCAGCAGCTCGCAGGCGCCGAAGGCGTTCTCGGCGAACGCCCGCAGGGTGCCATGCTCCACGGCCACCGCGGCGATCTTCAGGAACTCGTCGGCGGCCTTCAACTGGGACTGAATCCGTAGCGTGTTGTAGGCGGCGTCGAAGACCAGGCAGGGGCCGGTTGCGGTGACGAGCATGGTGATGTGGGCGGCGTCTCCATCGGCCTCGGGCAACAGGAATCCCGACACCGACCCCATGTCCTCGGTGGTGATCTCCTGCCCCTTCTCAATCGGTCCCCTGGCTTCGGCCTGCAGGGTGCCCTGGACCTCTTCGTTCAGCCGCACCTGCGGCGGCCGGTCCTGCCAGAAGAGGACCTGGGCGAACCAGATCCTCGATCCCTCCTCGAGGTCGCCGGTGGCGAGGCGGCGGGCGATCTCGGGCTCAAGGTGCACGCTACGCATCCACTCCCAGAGTTCATCTCCGGCCATCGCTGCCGTGGCCCGCCCGTCCCCAGTCTTGCTCTTATCGCTCACGGCCTCAGGGTACCCTCGCGGTGCAGCGTTTCGGCGTACGCTGGTGCTGGTTTCGTGGCCGACGAGAAGATCACTACTGAGTCCGTAGCGCTGGGTGCCGCTGAGACGGCACCGATCGTCCTTCGCGAGAGCGACACCGTTCGGCTCGTGTTCCAGGCGATGCTCGTAGAGAAGCCGGAGGCGCCGGTGCGCGGCGTCTTTGTCTGGCAACGCAAGAAGAAGGCGGACGAGTGGGAGACCATCACCGGGGAGTCGCTGAATAGGCTCAAGGCAGGCGAGGGCTACCGCCTGGAGCTCAAATCTGACGAGGTCGCCTCCTTGCTCCAGGGGATTCAGGACAGGAAGGAGATTTACGAGAAGCACGGCATTGAGTTCGGTCAGCGCGATTACCTCGCGGAGGCGGACCTGCCGGAGGTCGTTCGGCGGATGCTCGCTGAGCCAGAGCTCGCGGAGGCGCTTCGTAGCCTTGACCCCGACGTTCTCCTCAGCCTGGGACGATCTGTTGACCTGTCGAAGCTTGATTCGCTGCTCGCTGAGTGGGACGAGAACGAGGGCAACGAGGACGAGGGCTTCTGGCAGGACTTGCTAAAGCGCAACGCTTGGGTGTTCTCGCAGCTCACCGGGTCCCCAGTCGTTCTCTTGGAGGAGCGCGCGTACGTTGGGGGCAAGGGGCTCTCGAACGTTGGGGGCAACTACCTCGACTACCTCGTCAAGAATTCGCTCACCGACAACGTGTCGCTAGTTGAGATCAAGACGCCCGGTGCTGTTCTCTGCGGCGCGGTGTACCGGTCCGACAGCGGCATCTACGCGCCCGGGAAGGATGTGGCTGGGGGCGTGGTGCAGGTGCTCGGCTACCGGGACAAGTTCCTGAACCACCTGAACGGCATCCGTGCCGAGTCAGACACGCCCTTCCACGCGTACAACCCACGCTGCTTCCTTGTGGTCGGGCACACCGACACGCTGAGGGACGAGGATGCCAAGAGGAGCTTCGAGCTGTTCCGCAACGGACAGGCGGATGTCCAGATTCTGACCTTTGACGAGGCTCGGGCGCGGCTACAGGGCATCCGCGATGTGCTCACGGCCGACGCTGACAAGACGGCCGCGGGGCCCGTCAAGGAGGAGTTCGAGGTGCCTTGGGGAGACTGGCAGGACCCGTAGGAAGGCCACAACTTACCCGGAGCGACGCGCAGGCCTTCTCGGCAGGATCGATGCCCTGCGCCGGCAGGCGAATGGCGCCCGGCGTGCCTGGTTCAGAGCTTCGAGACACAGGTCGATAGTTCTCCGTGACTCGTCTCCGGGAAGGGCCTCGTTCATTGCAGGTTTTCGCCATCGCGTGGCTCGCGTGGTTTGCGCTCGGGTCTCTGCTGTATGGCGGAAGCGCGCCGATCAGGATTTATGTCTTTGCCTTCATCGTTTTGTTCACGGTGGCGATCCTCTTGCTTCGCGGGAGCCGCATCGCCTGGGTCCTGGTTGTCCTGGGGAACGGCGTGGCTGTTGTCTCGGTCCTGTTCAGAGACAAGTGGTGGTGGGCACTCTTCCACCTCGCATTGCTCACTTTGTTGTTCACGCCGGAAGCGCGCCGGTACATCTGGCGGCAGCGATCTGAGAGCGCCTCCGCTTCGCGCGAGATCCGATAGTCGTAGGGCGAGCCGCCCACAAATCACGAGCCTTCTACCTCAAACTCGACCTCGTAGACAGCGTCAATCTCCATCTCAATGCTGGCGGGCTTCCACGTCACCCCCGCGAGAAGATCATGGATTGGGACAGACAGTGCCCCGGCGAGCCTCACGTAGCTGTCGAACTTGCCGGTAACGCGGCCGTTCTCGATCGTGCCGATCCGGTCCGGCGAGACCATCGCCAATTTGCCGAGGGCTTCCTGCGAGTAGCCCGCCCGCTTGCGCAAGAGGAAGACGTTGTCCGCGATTCGCGCCTTCGCCTCATAGGGCAATTCCCTGGATGGGATCGGCCCGTTCATCATTTCCGGCGTCCTCTGCCTTGGGCCGCCTTCGCACGAAGCGTGGCGACCTCCGCTGTGAGCTCGGGGTCGTCCGGCACCTCGAAGCCACCGGGCGTGATGATCGTCTCGGGCGGCGTCCAGAGAATGCCGGCGGTGAGGTCGTCGGTCGTCACCCCCAACCCTCCCGCTACGCGGATGAAGGTGTGGATATACGGCACCGTTTGACCGATCTCCAACGTGGAGGCTGCGGTGGGATGAATCCCGGCCCGAAAGGCGAACTCCTCTTGGCTGATCCCGAGCCGCTTCCGATGCTTTCGCACATTGGCGCCGAGTCTCGCCCGCAGCTCGTCGGACGGTGGCAGGGGCTGTTTGCGGCCGAAGCTCATGCCTTCCCTTTCCGCTCGCCGGACGCCGACGACGAGGCAGAATCGTCCTCGACGTTGAACTCGCCCTCGATCTCGCGGCCGGGGTGCCAGCGCAGACCGGCCATCAGCTCGCACGGGGAGGCTCCGACCCCGGCCGACGCTTTCAGGATCGTGTCGAGCCGTGGAAGCTGCTCGCCTCGCTCAATCTTGCCGATGCCCACCCTGTGCAGCCCGGTTAGATCGGCCAGCTCCTCCTGGCTGAGGTCGGCGCGACGGCGCTGGTGCCAGAGGTTGCGCCCGAATCTCACTGCCAATGGAGAAGCCATCAGCGGGACCTCGACGGCTGAGAGTCTTCCGGCGCAGAGGCGTCCTGCCGCACCCATTCGCCGCGCTGCACGCGGCCGGCGTGCCAAGCCATCCCGGTCAGCAGCTCGCACGGCTCGGCTTCGACGGCACCGGCAAGTTTGACGATCGTGTCGAGCCGAGGGAGCCGCAGGCCCCGCTCCAGCAGGCTGACCTCCGTCAGGTGCAGGCCGGAGCGTTTGGCGGTCTCGACCTGGGAGATATCGACCCGGTTGCGCAGGCGAATCAGGTTCTCGCCGAAGCGCTTTCTGAGTCCGTTGAGCGCCTGGGTGCTACGGCCCATCAGGTCCACCTCAGAGCACACCGCCGAGCAACTCCTCGAAGCGAAGCGCTGCTCGGGTGGGCCAGATCCGCCGACAGTCGCAGGCGAGCAAGCCGTCCCTGCTCAATTCCCGTACCGCCCGCTCGACCGCGTCTTCTTCGCGAAGCTCTCGCTGGCGCCCTCTATCTGCAAGGAGAGCTCGAGAATCGTCAGTCGGTCGGGATGGAGGAACAGAATCTGGGTGAGCACGGCCCGTTCCGTCATCTCGTCTTGCTTCGCGGGGGAGATCGCGTCCGCCGCGCTGCGATCCATAGGGTTATCTCTAGCCATGAGGAAGCACCGTTTCCTTGTGGTCAGGCGGCCCGTTCGCGCTACAACGCGGCGGGTCGCCGCTTTTGAAGCCGGCGCGTCGGTACCGTTCCCGCTGCGGCCGGCCTGGTGAGAGCTATGCCGGTCGCCACGGGGCCGGTGTTCCAGCACGCGGCCCCACTTATGTTTAGGCCACATCCTAGCAACTTCTATAGATATATCTTGAAATCTGAGCGACAGACGCCGCATCCGCAGCCGGCTCTTGGCGGGGCGATTCGGGAGCTACGCGAAAAGCGAGGCGAGACCCTGGAGAGCGCGGGTCAAAGCGCTGGCGTTGCGCCCAACACGCTTTCGCTGATCGAGCGCGGGGAAGCGAATCCCACCTGGGAGACGGTCAGGGGCATCGCGGCGGCGCTCGGCGTGCCGGTCTCTGAGCTGGCCAAGGCTGCCGAGAGACTCGAAGGCTAGCCGCGAAGGCGCCGGTGCGCGACTTCGTAGACGCTTTCGGCGTTCGACTCGCGGGGATGGTGGCGGACGCCGAAGGCGATGTAGCGCAACTGGCCAAGACCGGCGACGATCTCCACCTGGAACACCATTCCGAAGCGCCCGGCCGGAGGTGGCAAGTAGACCTTGAGGCAATGCGGTAGCTCGTTGCCTTCGGCGCCCTCTGCTTCGCAGAGGCGAAGCTCGTCGCGCGGAATCCCCTCTCCCTCAAAGCGCTTTCGCGCGGCCCGCGCGGCGTCGGCGCCGGCATCGCTCGCCCGCTCGACATCGAAATCGAACAGGGCGTCGTCAAAGACCGCAGGGGAGGGCGTCCGCCCCTTGGCCAAGTCTTACCCCTCGCCGTCAGGCGGGAGGAACGGGCCGTGGTCGGCCTCGAAGGCAGCGAACTCCTCGTCGGTCGCCTCGCGAGCGCCGGCGCGCTCACGGATGCCCTTCAACGAGGGTGCGGACTCGCGGCTGATGACGAACTCGTCTCCGCCACGCTCCTCGGTGACGACGAAATCGCCCTCCAGGCCACCGCTGACTTTGATGTGAAGCTGCTGCTTCATCACAGAAATCATGGCAAAGCCTGCGGTCAGGGTCGGTCCCGGGGCCGAATTCATCACACAGCCATCACATAAGGGGGTCCACTTTCCGTGCTCGCTCCCCTGTTATAGAGATGGAGCGCAGGCTGATTGAGAAGAAATGGGGTGCCCACTTTCGGGGTTCGCGCCCCTTTAGTGGTGTGAGGCCCATTCGCAGAGCACGGTCCGACGCCCAGGACGCCTTGCCAATCGCCCCCAGTCCGATTGGCAAGGTCGGAGCCTGCGGATTCGGCATGAGGGCGCGGAATGGCGGCGGGTCGGCCGCGCCCGAGTCTCTACCACCCAAGTCGGAGATCGGTGATGGCCGGTAGCTCTTCATCCGGCGGCGGTCGCCCCGCCCGTGCTCGCTCCTCGGCTCAGACCCCCGCGCTCTCCGACCTCGACCGTCGCATCCTCGATCTCCTCTCCTTCCTCCGGGTCCTGACCCAGACGCAGCTCGCCAGTTTGATGTCGCCCGAGATCCAGCCACGAACGCTTCGCTATCGAACCGCCCGCCTCGCCAAGCATGGCTTCGTCGGGCGAACTCGGCCCTACCGGGAACGCGGATCGGCGCCGCATCATCTTTGGCCGACGCGGAAGGGCGAGGCGATCGCCGAAGGAGGACCGCCGCCGCGCGGGGGCGAGCGGCGCGAGCCGAATCCCCTCTTCCTCGCCCACGCCGCCGCGATCAGCGAGCTGTACGTGGCGCTGAAGACCGAGCTGCCGGACGGCCTGCGGCTCGCCGGCTTCGAACGGGAGGCAGAAGCGCGAGAGTCGTTCCGAGGCTATGACGGCAAGGAGCACGCGGTGGCGCCGGACGCCCGCGTCCAGATCGCGGAGGCGGACGGGCGCTTCCTGCTCGGCTTGGTCGAGCTGGACCTCGGGACGATGTCGGCCCGCCAGCTCAAGGCGAAGGCCGAGGGCTACGGCGAATACGCGAAGCTCGAAGGCTGGCGGCAGCGCAACGAGTACTGCCCGCCGCTCCTGTTCATCACCACCAGCGAGAAGCGGGCGCGCTCGTTCCTCGCCACCTGCAGGCGGACGGTCGACCAAGACCGGATGCTCGTTGCGGCTTCCGCGCTGGCCCGGGACATCGGCCGCTCGTTGGTCGCGCCAGAGTGGCTGGCGGGCGAGGAGGAAAGCGGTGATCTCCTCGCGGTTCTCCGCGGCGCTCGTCGTCCTTACGATGAGGCCCGCGAGCGGGAGGAGGCAGGGCGGCGCGAGGAAGACGCCGAGCGGGAGCGGCTGCGCTCTGACCCCGCAGTGCTCCGCGAGCACTTGCGGAGCTGGCGCCATCGCGACTGGGGCATCGAGCGCCTTGGTCCTTCAGCGGCAAGGCGCTGGAGATCGCGCTGGAGCGCGACGAGGAGGTGGCCGAGGCCGAGCGCCGGGCGCTGCTGGCGCTCGGCTCGATGTTCGCCGATCCGCTCCGCCTTCGGCTCGCCGAGGGTGAGCCGACCGCTGATAGGCAACCCGTCTTTGACGAACTCGCTGACTATCAGCGGGCGCGCCAGCTCGATGAGATTGGGGAGTTGGCCCGGCGCTTCGGCGAGGGGCCGGCGCTGCGTCACGCTCGCAACCGCGTCCAGTCCGGCGAGCTGCTGACTGCGATCGATATTTCCTGGCTGGGCCAGCAGGCGGCCGATGACGAGCGGTCTCGGGACGAGCAGGAGCGCCTGCGCTCCGACTATCTCGACTTTCGCGAGGAGAGGGCGCACCGTCGCTGGAAGTCTCAGCGCCTCGTCACCCGCCTCCGCAGCGGGCCAGAGGACTTCCTCGAGGAGATTGACTGCAAGGCCCTGCGGGTCTGCAACTCCTGTAAGGAGATTGCCTACCCGGATCCCGAGCGGGCGCGCTACGAACGCGGGCCCTACGACGTCGCCTTCCGTTGCCACTTCTGCGATGGCAAGGCTCTCGCGGAATTGGGGCGGGGGGCGGCAGGCGGTCTTGGTGGGACCGGGCTGGGTAGTGGGGAGCTCGGGGCGTGAGCCGCAGGGGAGACGATCTTCCAGATCAAGTGCGCAGAGAGGTGCGTCGCATCCTCGACGCGGAGGCGCGCCGCTTACTCGCCGAACAGCTTGACCGCGATTCGGTCGCGCCCGCGACCCTCGCCGATCGTCACCGACTCCACCGTCGCGCGAATAAGCCCGCGTTGAGCCTCAAGGCTGAGCCGATCCCAATCCGCCATCGTTACGGTAAGCGTCGAGCGCGCGTCCCGTAGCTGTTCGTCTCGATCCCTGGCGGCGTCGCGCACCTCGCGCAGTTCGGTCAGCCGCTCCTGGGTCGCCGACTCGTCTTCGAGCCCGGCGAAGGCGCGGATGGCCGCGTCGAGGTCGGCCTGGGCTTTCTCGTGAGCCGCTGCCGCATCGCGGGCGTCCTGCTCGGCCGATGCCCTGCCCTCCTCGTCGGCGAGGCGCCTCTTGGTCGCCTCGACCGTCGCCTCCTCGACCATCTCCGCGCTTATCGTCATTCGATGCTTGCAGTCCCCGACCGGAGGGCAGCGATAGAAGGGATAGGTGCGGCCGTTCTGTTTCTGCGTGCCGACGACCATCCTCGCCCCCTCGTCGCAGTGCAGCAGTCCGAGTCGGGCAAGCAAGCGGTCGGACTTCGGACGCGGGCCGCGCGGGACCTTGTTTCGCTGCACGCGATCGAACAGGTCGCGGGGAACGATCGCGTCGTGCGCCTCCGTGTTGACCAGCTTTCCGAAGTGGATCTCGCCGAGATAGAGGCGCGAGGAGAGCATGGACTGGACGCCGTGGTAGCTGCGCTCGATCCCGTGCTCGCCGAGGAAGGCGCGGATGTCCTTGATCGTCGCGCCTTCGGCTCGCATCTCGAACGCTTTGACCACGATGGACGCCTCGGCGGTCGAGACGAGTCGTCCATCCTCGCCCGGTTCCAGCCCCGGCGGGACATCGGGGAAGGGGCAGACCCCGCGAGCGACGGCACTCGCCTGGGCCTCGGCGGTGCGCTCCCCGACCGAGCGGCGGTAGTACTCGGCGAAGGCGCCCATCATCGTGCCGGACAGCCACTGCGCCGCGGTCTTTTCCGAGACGGCGCCGTAGTCGACCGCCAGGACTTCGCCCCCGGCGGCCTCGACCCGCGAGACGACTTCCCCTTGGACGCGCAGGCTGCGGACGAGCCGGTCGAAGTAGCCGACGATCAGCACATTCGCCTTGCCGGCCTCGATCGCTTCGATCGCCTCCCGTAGACCGCGACGCTCCTCCAGCGGCTTGCCGCCGGAAACGTCGATTTCGTCCGCCGTGCTCTTCAGCGTCAGGCCCTGTCGCTCGCAGGTCTCCTTGATCCGGGCAAGCTGGTCGTGCGGCGAGACGAAGGAGTCCTCACGGCCCGGTTTCTTGCCGCGCTGCTTGCGCTCAGAGACTCGAATGATGCCGATGGCGGCTCGCGCTGCCATTACTGCAATTATAGCTCATCGTGTCGGCCCGTGGGTAGAAGTAGAGGACGACGGTCTGACCGCGCAGGCCGGAGAGGGTCAGCTCCTGCCCGTCCTGGTCGGGCAGGGTGAAGTCGGGTGCGTCTTGGCCTGCTTCGAGCATCGTCGGGGGAGCCGCTCAGTCCTCGCGGCCGGGGTCTTGGCCGTCCTCGTCCTCGTCGAGCTCCTCGTCGCCCTGTTCGAGCGCGGTCTCGGAGACGGAACCGGTCGAGCCTGGGTGGTAATGGGTCTGGAAGTGCTCCAGCGCCCGGTCGCGGCGGTCTTCGTCGACCGGCACGTCGTCGGAGATCCGCACCCACTCAGCGCCCTCGTAGTCCTCGAGGTTGAACACCTCCTGGTCGAGCGAGGTCGAGTCGTCGACCACGACGAGCACCTCGGTCTGCGGGTTGAAGTAGGTCCCCGGCTGGTTGAGCAGCTCCTCGACCTCGTAGAGGTTGTCCTTCTCTTGGTCGGCGGCCATCGTTCGATCCTACAAATCCGCGAGCTGGCGCTCCATCTCGGCCTCGACGTCGAGCGGCTGGTCGCCGCGGCGCATGCGCCTTTCGTTGCGGGCGACGACCAGCTGGCGCACCTCGGCGCGCAGCTTCTCGTCGATCGCCGGGCCGGCGGCGCCCGGCGAGTCGAGCAGCCGCGACAGCTCGGCCTCGACGTCGAGCGGCGCCTCGCCGCGCTGCAGGCGGCGCCAGGACTTCGCCTCCAGCATCTGCCGCGCCTCGGCCTCCTGCAGCTTGCGGTCGACCGGTGGATCGGGCCGGGAGATGGCGCTCGGCGGCGGTATTTCCTGCTCGATCGCGAAGGGGCCTTTGCCGACGCTTTGCCAGAGCGGCCCGCTGCGGGCGAAGGCGATCAGGGCGACGGGCAGGGCGATCAGCGTGATCAAGGTCAGCACGTAGCCCGCCTGGATGTCGATCAGATCGCCGATCGGGAGCATCGCGCCAAGCGTAAGCCGTCAACCCGCCTCGCTGATTTAAGCCGGCTCAACAAACCACGGCGTTCGCCGGTCCCCCACGCATTCGCTACCCTTCGAGTTGGTTGACTGACCAGTCAATCGGCCACCGACAAAGGAGCTTCGAGCAGTGGTTGACTTCACCCTGACCGACGAGCAGAAAGACCTGCGCGAGCTGGCGCACAACTTCGCGGAGAAAGAGATCCGCAAGGTCGCCTGGGAGCACGACAAAGAGGGCACCTGGCCTCAGGAGATCATCGACAAGGCCTGGGAGGTCGGGTTGATGAACACCCACATCCCCGAGGCCTACGGCGGACCCGGCCTCGACTACCTCTCCGGCTGCCTGATCGAGGAGGAGATGGGCTGGGGCTGCTCCGGCATCGGCACCTCGCTGATGGCCAACGGCCTCGCCTCCGCCCCGATCACGCTCGGCGGCTCCGAGGAGACGAAGAAGAAGTACCTCGGGATGCTCTGCGAGGAGCCGAAGCTCGCCTCCTTCTGCCTGACCGAGCCCGACGCCGGCTCCGACGTCTCCGGGATGAAGACCCGCGCGGTGAAGAAGGGCGACAAGTACGTCATCACCGGCTCCAAGTGCTTCATCACCAACGGCAGCTACGCCGACTACTTCACGGTCTACGCGAAGACCGATCCCGAGGCGGGCCACCGCGGGATCAGCGCCTTCGTCGTCGACGCCGACCTCCCGGGGGTCACGGTCGACAAGAAGGAGGACAAGATGGGCCAGCGGGCGTCAAACACCGCGACCATCTCCTTCGACGAAGTCGAGATCCCCGCCGAGAACCTGATCGGCGAGGAGAACAAGGGCTTCAAGCTGGCGATGATGACCCTCGACCGCACCCGCCCGGGCGTCTCGGCGATGGCCGTCGGCATCGGCCGCGCGGCGTTCGAGTACGCCGCCGAGTACTCGAAGGAAAGGGTCCAGTTCGGCGTGCCGATCGCGATGCACCAGGCGATCCAGTTCATGATCGCCGACATGTCGACCAAGGTCGACGCCGGCCGCCTGCTGGTCTGGAACTCGGCCGTGCTGCTCGACCAGGGCAAGCGCAACACGCTCGTCTCCTCGCAGGCGAAGCGCTTCGCCGCCGACTCGGCGATGGAGATCACCGTCGACGCCGTGCAGGTCTACGGCGGCTACGGCTTCATCAAGGAGTACCCGGTGGAGAAGCTGATGCGCGACGCGAAGATCATGCAGCTCTACGAGGGCACCAGCCAGATCCAGCGCCTGGTGATCGCCAAAGAAGTGCTGTTGCCGCGCAACGTCGACGAGCCTACCCCCGAGGCCGAAGCGAAGGCCAAGGCCTCTGAGGGCAGCCAGTCCGAGCAGGCCGCCGCGACCGTTTAGTCGCGGGGCCCAGAGCGTCAGTCCCGAATTGACCCCCCTGGGGTGGGGTCAATTCGGGAATCGCTTGTGGCTTGACCCGTGGAGGTGGTCGCGGGTAGGGTCGGGCCGATGGAGGCCGCTCAGCAGCCACCCGCCCCGACGCCCGCCAAGCGGATCTCCGTCGGCGACGTCATCAGCGAGACGTTCTCGATCTACGGCCAGAACCTCGGCGCGCTGCTCGGCAGCGCGATCGTCGTCTTCATCGTCATCGGGCTGCTCGCCGGGATCCTCGAGGCATCGGGCGGCCTGATCCTCATCCTGCTCGCCGCGGCGGTGCGCATGGCAGGCCACGCCCTCTACACCGGCTTCGTCGTCAAGCTCGTTCAGGACACGCGCGACGGTCGCCGCGACGAGGGAGTGGGGGACCTCTTCGCCGCCGCCTGGCCGATGATCTTGCCGCTGATCGGCTTCGGCATCCTGTTCGGCATCGGCGTCGCGATCGGCTTCCTGCTGCTCGTCGTGCCGGGCCTGATCCTGATCACCTTCTGGTCGGTCGGCGCGCCGGCGATCGTGGTCGAGAAGATCGGCCCGATCGACGCCTTCGGCCGCAGCTGGCGGCTCGTGCGTGGCGACGCTTGGTCGGTCTTCGGCGTCCTCCTCGTCGTCCTCTTGATCGTGATCGGCATCGGGATCCTCCTCGCCGCGATCGCCAACCCGATCGGCGACGGCGAAGCCTCGACCTGGATCGCCTCGATCGTCTCCGCCACGATCACGGCGCCGATCTTCGCGATCGCCGTCACCGTCCTCTACTTCGAACTGACCGGCGGCACCGCGCCCGCCGCCGCCGCCGCGGCTCCGGTCGCCCCGCCGCCGAGCGAGCCGCCTCCGCCTCCGACCGCTTAGGCGACGCGGGCGCCCTGACGGGCGGCCTTTTGGCGCTTGGTCTTGTCGAGCTCGACCTTGCGCAGGCGGATCGACTCGGGCGTCACTTCGACGCACTCGTCGTCGCGCAGGAACTCCAGCGCCGCTTCCAGGGAGAGGCGTTTCGCGGGGGATAGGCGGACGAGCACCTCGGCGCTCGCCGCGCGCATGTTGGTCTGCTGCTTTTCCTTGATCGCATTGACGTCGAGGTCGTCGGCGCGGGCGTTCTCGCCGACGATCATCCCTTCGTAGACCTCCTCGCCGGGGCCGACGAAGAGCGTGCCCCGGTCCTGCAGGCCCATCAGCGCGTAGCCGGCGCTGGAGCCGCGACGGTCTGCCACCAGCGAGCCGGTGCCGCGAGTGCGCAGCTCGCCCGCCCAGGGCTCCCAGCGGTCGAAGACGTGGTGCATCAGGCCGGCGCCGCGCGTCTCGGTGAGGAACTCGGTGCGTAGGCCGATCAGGCCGCGCGCGGGGACCAGGTAGTCCATCCGCACCCACCCGGTCGAGTGGTTGACCATCTGCTCGAGACGGCCCTTGCGCCCGGCGAGCAGCTGGGTGACGGCGCCGACGTGCTCCTCGGGCACGTCGATCGCCAGCCGTTCGACCGGCTCGTGGGTCTTGCCGTCGATCTCGCGGACGATCACCCGCGGCTGCCCCGCGATCAGCTCGAAGCCCTCACGCCGCATCAGCTCGAGCAGGACGACGAGCTGCAGCTCGCCGCGCCCCTGCACCTCCCAGGCGTCGGGCCGTTCGGTGTCGCGGACGCGGATCGAGACGTTGCCGACCAGCTCGGCGTCGAGCCGCGCGCGGATCTGGCGCGCGGTCAGCTTGTCGCCCTCGGTCCCCGCCAGCGGCGAGGTGTTGATCCCGACGACGATCGAGAGCGAGGGCTCGTCGACGGTGATCACCGGCAGCGGGCGGGGGTCGTCGGGGTCGGCGAGCGTCTCGCCGATCGTCACCTCGGGCAGGCCGGCGACGGCGATGATCTCGCCCGGCCCGGCCTCCTCGGCGGCGACCCGGTCGAGCGCCTCGGTCACGTACAGCTCGGTGATCGTCGCCCGCTCGACGCTGCCGTCGGCGCGGCACCAGGCGATCGGTCGGCCGGCGCGGACCGTGCCGTGTCGCACCCGGCAGAGAGCGAGGCGGCCGACGTAGGGATCGGCGTCGAGGTTGGTGACGTGGGCTTGGAACGGATGCTCGGGATCGTGCTCGGGGGCGGGGATGCGCTCCAGCATCAGGTCCATCAGCGGCTTCAGGTCGGTGCCTTCCTCGCCCTCGGCGAGCGCTGCCCAGCCGGCCTTGGCGTTGGTGTAGACGATCGGGAAGTCGACCTGCTCGTCGTCGGCGTCGAGGTCGAGGAAGAGTTCGTAGACCTCGTCGACGACCTCGGCGATGCGGGCATCGGGGCGGTCGACCTTGTTGACGACGAGGATCACCGGCAGCTTCGCCTCCAGCGCCTTGCGCAGGACGAAGCGGGTCTGCGGCAGCGGGCCCTCGGAGGCGTCGACGAGCAGCAGCACGCCGTCGACCATCGTCAGCCCGCGCTCGACCTCGCCGCCGAAGTCGGCGTGGCCGGGGGTGTCGATGATGTTGAGCTTGACCCCCTCGTGGGTGACCGTCGTGTTCTTGGCGAGGATCGTGATCCCCTTCTCACGCTCGAGGTCCATTGAGTCCATCACCCGCTCGGCGACGTCCTGGCCCTTGCGGAAGGCGCCGCTCTGCCACAGCATCGCGTCGACCAGCGTCGTCTTGCCGTGGTCGACGTGGGCGATGATCGCGATATTTCGTAGGTCGTCTCGGGTGGTCATCTCGGAGCAGGGTAGGGGCGGCGGGCAAAAGAGAGGCCCGCCGGAGCGGGCCTCTGCACAGCTAAGAGCGGTGCGCTGCTACGAGGTCTGCTGAACCTGAGCGGCGGCCGGGCCCTTGGGGCCTTCCTCGGACTCGTAGCTCACCTTGGCGCCCTCGGTCAGGGACTTGAAGCCCTCACCCATGATCGCGCTGTGGTGGACGAAGACGTCCTTCGAGCCGTCGTCGGGAGTGATGAACCCGTAGCCCTTGTCGTCGCTGAACCACTTGACAGTTCCAGTTGGCATGCAATTGCCTCCACTTCATGTGCTGCGAACGCGGCACATGCGGTGAAGCAACGACGCGAGCGCTAGACACAACTTTGCCGGATATCCGGCCTAACGCCGAGGGACGGTAGCAGGGTTAGCCCCGGCGAGGCCTTGCAGCGCGACGAGCGCCTCCGACGGGTGTTGAGGGAGGGGATGTCCAGTCGATACCGTCAATCGTGATGCCGTCAGGGAAAACGCCCCGCCGCCGAAGGGCGGCAGCCTGCACGCTCGTGGTCGCGGCTCTTGCCTGCCTCCTCGCGCCGAGCGCCGCTCCGGCCGCTAGTGGCTCCGCCCTCGCCTCGAGCGGCCGTGCGGGGGGAGACGAGCTCTCGCCGCGGCTCGCCAAGCTGGCCAGGCCGTCGGTCCGGTCCGCGCCGGTCGCGGTCCAGGCGGACAAGGTCGGTCTGCCGGCCGAGGGCCCCGGCAGCCTCGTGCGCGACGGCAGGCGGGCCCTGGTCGAGGTGCGCTTCTCCCGCGGCGCCGTCGCAGGCGCCGGTGCCCTCCGCACCGCCGGCGCCGAGACGGTCGATGTCAGCAGGCGCTACCAGACGGTGACCGTCGCGGCCCTTCCCGCCAAGCTCGCGGCGCTCTCCCGAGTGCCCCGCGTCAGCGCCGTCACCGAGGTGCTGACGCCGATCGCCTCGGCGTCTACCTGTCCCTCTGGGGGGATCGTCTCCGAGGGCGATGCGCAGCTGCGCGCGACGGAAGCGCGGACTGAATTCGGCGTCGACGGCCAGGGAGTAGAGGTCGGGATCCTCTCCGACTCGTTCGACCAGGACGGAACCGCCGAAACGGGCGCAACCGTCGACGCCGAAAGCGGCGACCTGCCCGGTTCCGGCAACACCTGCACGGGCCAATCGACGCCGGTCGACGTGCTCGAGGACTTCGACGACCCCGACGCCTCGGACGAGGGACGGGCGATGGCGCAGATCGTCCACGACCTCGCTCCCGGTGCGCAGATCTCCTTTGCCACCGCCTTCACCGGCCTGACCGCCTTCGCCGGCAACATCGAAGACCTGGCGGCGGCAGGGGCCGACGTGATCGTCGACGACGTCGCCTACTTCGAAGAGCCCTTCTTCCAGGAAGGTCCGGTCGGCGTGGCGGTGAGCAACGTCATCGCCGGCGGCGCCGACTACTTCTCCTCCGCCGGCAACAACAACCTGATCAGCGGCGGCAAGGGAATCGCCTCGTGGGAAGCGCCGGGGTTCCGCGCGACGAGCTGCCCCGCGGGCGTTCCGTCCTACGCGACCGAGTGCATGGACTTCAACCCGGGGGCGGCCACGGACCCGACCCTCGGCCTGACCGTCTCCGCCGGCGCGACCCTGATCCTCGACATGCAGTGGGCGCAACCGTGGAACGGTGTCAGCACCGACCTCGACGCGTATCTGCTGAATGCGGAAGGCGTCCTCCTCGACAAATCCGAGCTGTTCAACGTGACCGTCAGCGAGAGGCCGTTCGAGTTCATCGCCTGGGAAAACACGACCGGAGCCGCGCAGAACGTGCGGCTCGCGATCAACCGCTGTGATCTCGCCTGCGACGCCGAAGGGGCGGGGGACAGCGGCTCGCCGCGGTTGAAGGTGGCGCTCCTGCAGAACGGCGCCGGCGTGACCGCGAGCGAGTACCCGCAATCGACCGGTGGCGACATCGTCGGACCGACGATCTTCGGCCACAACGGCGCCGCCGACGCGGTCAGCGTGGGCGCCGTTCGCTACAGCACGACGACCGCGCCTGAGAACTTCTCCTCACGCGGCCCGGTGACCCATTACTTCGAGCCGGCGGACGGGGTCGCGCCCGCCGCGCCGCTGGCGAGCGCGGCCGTGCTCTCGAAGCCCGACGTCGCCGCCACCGACGGCGGCGCGAACACGTTCTTCGGCCCGCTCGTCTCGGGGGTGCGGCGCTTCTTCGGCACCTCCGCCTCGGCGCCGCACGCCGCCGCGGTGGCCGCACTGATGCTGCAGGAGGTGCCGACGGCGAGCCCGGGGGAGATCCGAACGGGCCTGGTCGAGAGCGCCGTGCCCGTCGGCACGGCAGGGCCGTGCGCGATCGGTGGAGGGCTGGTCGATGCCGTCGGCGCGATCGAATTCCTTCTCGCACCGACGCCCGCCTCCAAGCCCCCCTGCACCCCGCCGCTCTCGCCTCCCGTAGTGGAAGATGAACCGCCGCCGACCCCGTCCGAACCCGGGGGCGGCGTGCCGACTCCGACCTCACCCACCACCGCGGCGCCTCGCTCGGCCAAATTGCGCCGGGCACCGGCGACGTTCTTCCGCCGGCGCCCAGCGAAGATTCTGCGCACCGAGGAGCGGTTGGCCCGAGCCGTGTTCAGGTTCGGCTCCAACGAGGCCGGCGTCGCCTTCCTCTGCAAGCTCGATCGGGGGACGTTCCGCCCCTGCCGCCGGCGGATCGTCTTGCACCTGGCGCCCGGACCGCACGTCATGCGCGTCAAGGCGCGCGATGCGGACGGCAACACCGACCGCACCCCGGCCGTCTACCGCTTCCGGGTCGAGCGGGTCGAAGGCTGACCGGCCGAAGGCTGGCCGGCCGGGCTCAGGCGCCCTGCAGGCGTTCGGCCAGGGCCGAGTGGCGGGTGCCGCTGTCGTCGCGGCGGATCGCCGTCTCGAGGGCGGCGCGGTCGCCGATCAGGACGCAGCTGCGGCGGGCGCGGGTGATCGCGGTGTAGAGGAGGGGGCGGGTGAGCATGCGGGCGTGCGATCGGTGGCAGACGCCGACCACGACCGGCACCTCGCAGCCCTGCGACTTGTGGACCGAGATCGCGTAGGCGAGGCGCAGGGTCGCCGTCTCGCCGTAGGGGATGGCCAGCGAGCCGCCCTCGTCGGTGTCGACCAGGATCGTCTCCTCCTCGGGGTCGTCGGCGCGCAGGAAGACGACTGAGCCGTTCATCAGCCCCAGCTCGTGCGAGTTGCGGGTCTGGATCAGGCGGTCGCCGACGCGGAACCGCTCGCTCACGGCGGGCCGCCCGTCGGGGTTGAGCCGTGCCTGCAGCCGCTCGTTCAGCGCGTCGATCCCGACCGCCCCCTTGTACATCGGCGCCAGCACCTGCACGTCGCGGATCGGGTCGACGCCGAAGCTCTCCGGCGCCCGCTCGGCGACCACCTCGACCACCGTCTCCAGCGCCCGCTCCGGTCCCGGCCGCTCGACGAAGAAGAAGTCGCGCTCCTGGTCGGGGCCCGGCTCGAGGTGCGGCGAGCGCCCCTGGTTGATCTCGTGGGCGGCGGTGGTGATCATCGAGCGCGCCGCCTGGCGGAAGATCTGCGTCAGCCGCACGACCGGCGCCGCGCCGGAGGCGATCAGATCCTCGAAGGGCTTGCCGGCGCCGATCGGCGGCAGCTGGTCGGCGTCGCCGACGAAGACGACGTGGGTCGACTCGGCGAGCCCGCCGAGCAGGACCTCGACCAGGCGCAGGTTGAGCATCGAGGACTCGTCGACGATCGCCAGGTCGGCGGCCAGTGGCCGGCTCGGCCCGTAGCCGGGCTCGCGCCCCGGCATCCACTCGAGCATGCGGTGGATCGTCTGGGCCTCGTGCTCGGTCGCTTCCTCCAGTCGCCGCGCCGCCCGCCCGGTCGGCGCGCAGAGCGCGACCGAGAGGCCGGCCCGCTTGGCCTCGGCGACGATCGCCTTCGTGCAGGCGGTCTTGCCGACGCCCGGGCCGCCGGTCAGCACCGAAACCCGCGCGGCAAAGGCCCCGCGCACCGCCGCCCACTGCTCGTCGGTCAGGTCGCGCTCGTCGTCGACGTCCTCGGGGGGCGCCTCACCCGGGTCGTGGTCGAGGTGGGGCGGGGAGGAGGCGCGCGCCGCCAGCGTCGCCGCGACGGCCAGCTCGCTCGCGTGCGTCGACTCTCTATAAGCGCGCCCTTCGTCGAGCAGCAATCCCGGCGCGACCGCGATCGAGTCGGGGTCCGGCCGCAGGCCGAGCAGCTTCGCCGTCCGCCGGGCCAGCTCTTCCAGCGGCAGGTAGGTGTTGCCCTGCTGCTCGGCCTCTGAGAGGGCGAAGACCGCCGCCGCCATCGCGCGGCGCTCCGAGTCGGGCTCGACGCCGCCGGCGAGGGCGATCCGGTCGGCGCGGGCGAAGCCGACGCCGGGGACCTCGGTGAGCTGGTAGGGGTTCTCGTGCAGGACGGTCATCGAGCGCTCGCCGAAGCGGGTGTGGATCGGCGCCGCCAGGTGGGCCAGCCCGTGCGGGGCCAGCTGCACGTGCAGGTCGCGGATCGCACGCGAAGCGTGCCAGGACTCCGCAGCTGCGGCGGCCTGCGCGGCGCTCACCCCGCGCAGGGTCGCGAACACGCCCTCCGGGTCCGCCGCGATCGCCCCCAGCACCCCGTCGCCGTGCTCGTCGACCAGGCGCTCGGCCCGCGCGGGGCCGATGTGGCGCAGGCTGGTCAGGTAGGCGATCCGGCCCTTGCGGTCGGCGGGGTCGAGCGGCAGTGCCCCGCGCGCCTTCAGCTGCCGCCCGTAGCGCGAGTGCGTCTCCCAGTCGCCGCTGACTTCGGCGCGGTCGCCGGCGCTCAGGTGTGCCACCGGGCCGACCAGCGCGAACCCCTCGCCCGACTCGGCCTCCTGCACCTCGAGCACCGCGTAGCCGTCGTCCTCGGCCCGGAAGATCACCCCCAGCACCTCGACCGTGCCCGTGAAGGCCGCCGCGTCGGCGTCGAAGAGGGTGGCGGTGGCGTCCATGGTTCGAGGCTAGCTGGGCGCGAGGCGGCCCGGCCCACTAGACTGCCTGCTTGGAAATACAAAGTACGGAACTTGGGGGGACGGAGATGGGCGACTACGCGGTGAAGAAGATCGACGAGATGGAGGCCGTCTACATGGGCGCCTTCAAGCGGGCACGGGCGGAGCTTGGGGTCGAGTCGTTCGGCATGGGGATCATCGACCTGCCGGGCGGCTTCGAGAACTACCCCGAGCACGACCACGCCGGGGACGGCCAGGAGGAGGTCTTCATGGCGCTGCGGGGGAGCGGTGAGATCGAGATCGACGGCGAGCGCTTCCCGCTCGACGCCGACCACGTCGCCCGCGTCGCTTCGGGCACGATGCGCAAGGTCTGGCCGGGGCCCGACGGAATGCGCCTGCTGATCCTGGGCGGGATCCCGGGCAAGCCCTATGAGGCGCCGGAGGTCAGCAAGCTGGGCGAGCCGGACCCGATGGCCGGCTAGGGGCGCTCAGGCCCATTCGGCCTCCATGCAGCGCTGGTCCCAGAGGCCGAGCATCTCCTCCGGGAAGCGTTCGAACAGCGGCTCGTGCTCGTCGGCCTCGATCAGCATTTCCATGTCGAACTCCCAGACGAGGATCTTGCGATCGAGGTCGACCAGCTGGCCGAGGTCGATGTCCTCCCGGACGATCGCGTACTGGTCGCGCGCCGCGATCACGTTGGCGATCTTGTCGGCGGCGAAGACCCGCTGCGCCTCGATCCCGGTCGCGGCGACGCGACGGCGCAGCTCCTGCTTGCGCTCGTCGTAGGAGTCGATCTCGAAGTCTTCGCTGAGCGCGCTGACGATCAGCGCGACTTTCATCCCGAAGCGCTCGTGCAGCGCGGTCAGCCCGACGTCGGTGTACTCGAGCGTGTCGTGCAACAGCCCGGCCGCGAGCAGCTCGTCGCCGTGCCCGTACTCGGCGAGCAGCTCGGCGGTGGCCAGCGGATGCTCGATGAAGGGCACCTCGTCGCCGACGTCGCGGAGCGCCCCGGCGTGCAGCCCTCGCGCCGTCGCAAGCGCGTCGCGGACGAGGTCTGAGCGCTCGGCTGCTGCTTCGACCCTGCTCGAGGGTGACATCGCGATCCACCGTAGCGCAGTTCGACCCCCGGCGGAACCCCTTTCCTGCAGCGGAATATTGCGTTGAAAGTCGATCCGGTCTAGGTTGTTCGGAACAAAGCGAACCAGTCTACGACTCAGGGGGGACCCAGATGAGTCTCGACGTCTACCTTCACGGAGAGAGAATCGGTGCGCTGTTCACGACCGGCGGGGACACGTACTCGTTCGGCTACCTGCCCGAGATCGTTGCCGAGGAAGGTGCAGGCGCGGTGCTGCTCAGCAACGCGCTGCCGGTGCGCGAGGAGCCCTACGGTCCCGACGCCACCCGCGCCTACGTCGAGGGGCTGTTGCCGCAGGGACGGCGCCGCCTCGAGATCGCCCGCGAGCTCGACCTCGACGCCGGCGACGGCTTCGGCCTGATCGCCGAGCTGGGCGGCGACTGCCTCGGCGGGGTCACCTTCATGCCCGACGGAGAGGAGCCCGAGGAGTTCGATCCCGAGGACCTTCCCTGGCTGACCGACGCCGAGCTGGAGGAGGTCCTGCAGCCGCGGCCGCCCAGCCTGTTCGACCCGGCGGACCCGGAACGGATGCGCTTCGCCCTGCCGGGCGAGCGCCACAAGCTCGCTCTCGTCCACGACGAGGAGAGCGATCGCTGGGCCTGGCCTTCGGCGGGCGTCCCCAGCACCCACATCGTCAAGCCGGAGGCGCCCGAGCGCCCCGGTGCCGTCGCCGGCGAGCACGCCTGCTCGGTTGCCTATCGCGAACTCGGCCTGCCCGTCGCCCACACCGCGGTCGAGATGATCGCCGGCCTGACCTGCCTGGTCAGCAAGCGCTTCGACCGCTGGGACGACGGGTCCTCGGTGGAGCGGCTGCACCAGGAGACCTTCGCCCAGGCGCTCGGGATCGCGCCCGACGCCGCCGAGGGCAGGCTCTGCGCCGGCACGCCCTCGCTGCGCGAGGTGACCGGCCTGCTGCGGGCGATCGGGGAAGAGCCGATGACCGAGGTCCTGATGAGGACGACCTTCTGCGACCTGATGATCGGCTGCACCGGGCTGCGCGGCGGCAACGGCGGACTGCTCTTCGGCGAGGACGGGCCGATGTTGGCGCCCTTCCACGGCACCGTCTCGACGGAGGTATACGGGGAGAGCCGGCCGCGGCCGATCGTGATCGGGCCCGACGTGCCGCCGGCGCCGCTGCTGATCGACATCCGCCACACGAGCGAGCTTTGCGAAGTGGAGTTCCAGCCGGCGCTGATCGAGGCGGTCAAGCTGATGGGGCCGCTCTGCGCAGCGCTCAACGCTCAGGCCAAGCGGGCGATGGACGAGGGCTGGTACCAGCGCGCGATCGACGAAACCATCTCCATCGCCACCGGGCGCGGGATGGGCTTTCAGGAGGAAATGGCCTACCTCCGCCCGCCCGGCAGCGGGCCGGCGCCCTGAGCCTAGGCGGGGCCTGAAGGGGCGCTCTCGAGCTGCTCGATGCCGCTGGCGCGCTGGCCGCCGGCGGCGAGCATCAGCTTGAAGTCGTGCGGGCTGGAGGCGTAGTCGAGGGCGACCTGCTCGGCCACCTTGCCCTCCATCACGTAACCGAGCAGCGACTGGTCGAAGGTGCGCATGCCGTAGTACTCGCCCTCGCCGATCACCTCGGTGATCTTGCCGGTCTCCTCGGGGTTGAGGATCAGGTCCTGGACGCGGCCGGTGACGACCAGCACCTCGGAGGCGGGCACGCGCCCTTCGCCGCTGACGTCGGGGACGAGTCGCTGGGCGATCGCCCCCTTCAGGGTCGAGGCCAGCATCACCCGCGCCTGGTGCTGGAGGTGGGGGGGGAAGAAGTCGATGATGCGGTTGATCGTCTCGGTCGCGTCGAGGGTGTGGACGGTGGAGAGGACGAGGTGGCCGGTCTCCGCGGCGGAGAGCGCGGTGCGCACGGTCTCCTCGTCGCGCATCTCGCCGATCAGGATCACGTCGGGGTCCTGGCGCAGGACGCGGCGCATCGCGCGGGCGAAGCTGTTGGTGTCCGAGCCGACCTCGCGCTGGTTGACGATCGAGCCTTTGTCCTCGTGCAGGTACTCGATCGGGTCCTCGAGCGTGACGATGTGGTGCGCCCGGGTGCGGTTGATGTGGTCGATCATCGCCGCCAGCGTCGTGCTCTTGCCCGAGCCGGTGGTGCCGGTGACGAGGATGATTCCGCGCTGCTCCTCGGCCAGGCTGGTGACGACCTCCGGCAGGCCGAGCTCCTCGACCGAGCGGATTTCGAAGGGGATCGCGCGGCAGACGATCGAAGTCGAACCGCGCTGCTTGAAGGTGTTGACGCGGAAGCGCGAGAGGCCGGGGATCGCGTAGGAGAAGTCCGCCTCGCCGTCCTGCTCGAACTCGGTCACCGAGCGCACCTCGGCGATATCGTGGAAGGCCTTCTCGGTGTCCTCGCCGTTCAACGGCTCGTGCCCCTCGAGCGGGATCAGCTCGCCGTGCAGGCGGATCGTCGGCGGCGCCGCCACCTTCACATGGAGGTCGGAGCCGCCCCGCTCGACGAGCGTGCGCAGGGCTGAGTCGATCTCGAACATCCCGGTCACTATCGGCCTCTCGCCCCAAATTCCTTAAACGACGAGACAATTAGGTACACGAGGGGTTGCAATGCTCGACTCGAAGTAATAGGTTCAGACAGATTGTGGCGGGCAGAAAGCCAACCATGGGAGACGAAAGCGATAAGGCGAAACGGCTGCGGCCGCGCCATCGCTTCGCGGTGAACCTGCGCAAAGCGCGCAACGCGACCGGGGTGACTCAGCAGGAGCTGGGCGACCGCTGCGACCTGCACCGCACCGAGATCTCGCTGCTCGAGCGCGGCGGCCGCGAGCCCCGCCTCGGCACGATCGTCAAGCTGGCGAGCGCGCTTGGCGTAAGCCCGGAAAGCCTCTGCACCGGCGTCCGCTGGGACGTGCGGGGCCAGCGCTTCAAGTAGTCGGGCGCTGCTGCGGCGAGCCACCAGGGCTTGCCGCGAGGCTACGCGGCGAGTGCCGGAGCCAGCTCTTCGGCCGAGGTCTCGAGCCGCTCCGGGAGGCAGGTCGAATCCGGGATGGTGATGGTGATCCGGCCATCGCGCTCGGCCCACCATTTCACGCCGACAATGGTGATTCCGATGATTTCGTCAGCGTCATTCAGCCTGACTGCATGGCCCTCCAGTGAAGGAAGGGTCGTTCTCGCCGGAGCGGGCTCTCCACGGCTCAAGTAGAGGACGTCGCCCTCAGCGTCGTAAACGACATGGTCGAACTCATGATTTCCCAGGCAAACGATCATCGGCGATCTCCCGAACGCGGATCAACAGCCTGTGGGAAAGCCGTCACAACCCTGTCGAAGTCGCCGCTGAACTCGACGATGACTCGGATCCACGCCTCAGGACCTCCACGCCTGAACAGCCTTTCCCGTCCCGGTATGGGATCAGGCTCGCGGTAGCTCGGCTGTTCGATGGTCAACAAGATTTCCCTCATGGATCCCACGATGTCTGGATGCAAGGTGCGAATGTGAGCCCAGGTCATCCAGTCGAGTTCAATGTAGCGCCCATCGGCGCCTCTGACAAGAAGTATCACAGGCGCCGACGCTAGGCCGCGTCAACGCGCGTGTGGCGCGCGCAATCAAAGAATTTCGAGACGACTTTGTGTCAAGGCCCGCATACGGCCGCCGAGGCGAGGGCGGTCTCGATCTGCATCAGATCTGCCACTCAGGCAGCGATCAAGTTCCTTGTGCGAATCGCGCCGGTACCCTAGATTTACTCAGGTGGAGTGGAGGGATGCGGAGCGCGCCCTGCGGCAGATGACGGACAATCTGACCGATCCCGGCAGGCTGTATGGCTACGAGCGCCACTTCTGGATTGATCTGTGGCGGGTCCCGGTGTTCGAAGCCGTGGAGGAGACGGGGATCGAGATGCGCCAGTACGGCCCGATCTTGGCGTTCACGATCGCCGGGAGCCGAGGACGTCGCTTTTCAACCTCCTGCTCGGTGTGGCTCAGCCCGGCGCGGTTGAGGACGGACATCTCGCCGAGGCGCTCGATTGGACCGAGTCGCTGGGGGTGGACTGCCGCATCCCGGTCAGGCCGGACTTCGGCGAACCGGGCGCCGTCGAAGACCTGCTCAACCAGCGTGGCTACCGGCGCACCGCCTGCCTGACGATGTTCGTTCGCGGGTCCGCGCCGCCGGACCTTCCCGTGTCGCCGGGCATCGAGGTTGAGGAGCTCACCGAGGAATGCGAAGGGTTCAGCGACTTCATCGCCGCCGGCTATGGCATGGAGTGGACGGGTCTCGGCTTCTTCATCGGCCTGCCGGGGCGCCGCGACTGGCGCAGCTACATGGCGATCGACGACGAGGGCGCGATCGCCTCCGCGACGATGATGCGACACCACGAAGTCGCGCAGCTCGGCTTTGCGGGCACCGAAGAGGCCGCCCGGGGCAGGGGTGCGCACCTGGCCCTACTTCGCCGCCGCATCGTCGACGCGTTCACCGGAGGCGCGCGCGAGATCTTCGCCGTCACCGAAGAGCCGCTCGGCTACCCCGATGGCAAGTCGACCGGCGCCCGCAACCTGGTCCGCGCCGGCTTTCGACTGGCCTCGGTGCGCACTGTCTGGCAACCGCCCGAGGAGCTGCTCGCCGACCAGGACGAGGAGGAGGACGAGCTGGAAGACGACGAGTTCGATGAGGACGGCCTCGACGACGACCACGACTTCGAGCTCAGCTAAAGCCTCCGACCCTCGACGAAGATCTCGAACTGGTTGGGCTTGGGCTTGCGCGGCTTGCCGCTGCCGGAGAAGGTGTTGGCGAGGCGCATGCCGACCGCATCGTAGATCTCGGTCAGCTCCTCGGCCGTGTAGAGGCGCTGGCGGAAGGGGATCTCCTCGTAGCGCTCGAAGACCTCGCCGATGCGGATCGGCACGGTCGAGCCTTCGATGTAGCGGTCCTCGGCGTTCCAGTGGTGATCGCTCAGTTCGAGCGTCGACTCGCCGACGATCCACGATTTCGACGGCAGGTTCTTTTCCGCGTGCAGCACGTTGGGCAGCTGGATCAGGTGGCCGCCGCCCGAGCGCAGCGCCTGCGAGACGACCTCGAAGGTGCGGTAGTTCTCGGCGTCCGTCTCGAAGTAGCCGACGGCGCCGTCGTTGAGGCTGAGCACGAGGTCGAACTCCTCGCGCAGCTCCAGCTCGCGCAGGTCGGCCTCCATGAAGGAAACCTCGAGCCCTTGCTCGGACGCCTCCCGCTCGGCCATCGCCAGCAGGTCGGGGGAGATGTCGACTCCGACCACCTCGAAGCCCCGCCGCCGCAGCTCCATCGAGTGCCGCCCGATCCCGCAAGCAAGGTCAAGGATCCGCTCGCCCCCCTCGGGCCTCAGCATCATCACCGCCCGGTCCACTTCCGCCTCGGTCCGATCCGCCCAAGGCATAGCCGCCGTGATCGGCGGGAAGCCCTTGCGGTACCAGTCGGAAGGAACGTCGACTATCGTGCCCATTGATCAGAGAGTTTAGAGGAAATGCCGATCAAGATCGATCCCCTGGGCCTTCCCCCGGTTCGTACCCGTTGAGCCCGGCCGCTGAGCCATAGCCCTTGATCGGCGTCTCCAATTCCTCCTCACCCGTTTCCTCGAGCGTCTCGAAGCCCCGCTTTACTCGCGCGACGAACTTTTCGCCGCGTTCCTTGTATTCGTTCAACTGACCGATGACGTCTTTCGGCTCCAGTTCACCTAATCCGGACTTATCTGCGGCGGCGGCCTTCGCCGCCCTGTCGCCTGCCGCGTATTCGCCATTGAAGTACTGGTAGATGGCGAGTTCGCTGAGGGTGTAGAGGATCGGATCGTGCTCGCAGACGATTTGCTGTGCTTTCACGGCCCCGGCGGCATTCGCTGTGGCCTCGCCTGGGCTCGTGGAGCCGATTTCGACTAGCTGAAAGTAGGTTACCCCTGCCGTTTCCGCGATCTTGCGGTTCGCTTCACCGTCGGTTTGCTTCAGGTACTCGTTCCACGTCTGTAGACCTGCTTTGTAGTCTTCCGGCACGGTACTTGGAATCGGCTGGGTATCGGTGTTGATCTTTTCGAGGCGGTCGGCTCCTGCCCGGATCCAAGCCATCATCGTTTGGAGCAGCAGCTTCTCGTTGTCCGGTTCTTTCGCCAGTTGCTCCTCGAGCCGTACTGCCTTCTTCTCTTGAAGGGATGTGACGCGTGGGGCCGCGCTTGAGCCGTCGGGACCCGCCGTGATGACCCAGACAAGCGCACCCAAGATCAGCAGGGCCAGTGCCAATATAAAGGCTCGCAAAAGCATGGTTTCTCCTATTTCGTTATCTTTGAGCGGGGAAAATACTGACTAAAGGGGAAATCTTGCGCAAGCATATCGCCACATTCGTTGCCGGCGTGATCGCTTCCGGTCTGCTGATTGCGGGCTGTGGGAGCGACAGCGAAGACGCCGACGCTCAGCAGATAGACAAAGCAACCTTTGTCAAGCAGGCCAACAAAATCTGCGAACGGGCGAGCGGGCAGATCGTCGGTGAAATCACCTCGATCTCCAGCCGCGAATCAGCCAATCCCCAATCGGACTATCTGGAGACCCAGATTTCGATCGTGAGGCGCGCTCTGGTTCCGGGCATTGAAGAAGAGTTGGAGGAAATTCGCGCGCTGGGCGTCCCTGAGGAAGCCAAGCAGGAAGTCCAAGCCTTTCTCGAGGCGTATGCGAAAGCGATTGACGAAGCGAAGGCAGACGCGAAAGCGGTTGCCGAAGGCTCCTTCCCCTTTGAACCTGTCGAATTGGCCGGAACGCGTTTCGGGATTTCAGAATGTCCGATAGCACCAGTGGAAGCGGGCTAAACCCAAGAAGTACCCAATGCGATACGATTTCGCCTCTAAGTCGGTCCAGTTGGGTCTGGATTGCTGAATTCGAAAAGGGGAGGGGAACAGATGTTCTCATTGCTGAGAAATCGCTTCGGCATCCCGGGGGTGATCGCCGTTGTCGCGCTCGTCTTCGGAATGCTTGGTGGCGCCTACGCTGCCAACGATTCTGGCGGCGGCAAGGCCACCACGTCCGCCAAAAAAGGACCCCCGGGGCCGCGAGGTCCGCGAGGCAAACCGGGCAAACCGGGCAAGGAAGGCCCTGCTGGTCCCCAGGGACCAGCAGGTGCTCCCGGTGCCAAGGGTGATACCGGCGCACCTGGTCAGAACGGTGCCACGGGCAATACGGGCAATACGGGCAATACGGGCAATACCGGCAAAACGGGCAATACCGGTCCGACGGGTTCGCCCTGGACCGCGGGCGGCACCCTGCCCGTCGGCGCTACCGAGACGGGCGCCTGGGCACTTGCCAAGTCGTCCAACAATGGAGTGAGCGCGATTTTCTCTTTCACGATTCCGCTCGCCGCAGCCCTCGATGACGCGGAAGTCCACTACATAAACCCGGCTGGTCAAGAGGTACGCGTCAACGAAGCAGAAGAACCGGTGCCATCTACCTCCACCGCTTGCCTGGGTAGTGTCGCTAATCCGACGGCCATATCTGGTCACTTCTGCGTCTACGCGAAAGAAAACAGCTTCCCGCTCACCAACTCTCAATTCATTTTCGAGCCGTCAGGCAGTTTTGGGGGAGGCACCTTCGAATCAGCAAGCGCCGGCGTGAGTGGGGCAATCCTCAAGGTTCCCTTTGAAACGGCCAACGGTAGCGGTACCTGGGCGGTTACGGGATAGTAAGATCGCCCGCAAGGGCTATACCGCGTGTAGTCAGACCGGCCTCACGTTGAGTGAGGCCGGTCTGTGTCTTGGAGGAAATCCCGGCCCCTCGCATGCCTAACAGGGCGGTTCTTCGCACGCGCAGATCAGCGCACGCGAAATACCCGCATACGCCGCTTGCGGGAGAAACCCGCCCGAAGACGTGCGACCGCGCGACGGAAGCACGCAGATAGTCAACAAGATTCAAGCGATCGGTCGGAAAGCGCTATGGATTACCCGTCCCCTCTGGGACGTCCGGGCCGGGAAGACCCGGCCGGGTATCCAAACAGGAAGGAAGTAGAGAGATGATTCGCAACCTCAAGGCGCTGGGCCTCGCTCTCGTCGCGGTTTTCGCGATGAGCGCCATGACCGCATCGGCCGCATCGGCGACCGACTTTTTCACAACGGCTAACCAAGAGCCCGCGTACCTGACAGGGTCGAGCCACGACAACATATTCAATATCCCCGGTGGGTCGAGTTTCCAGTGCACAACATCTGCTTTCGATGGGACAGGTGTTCATGGAGGGTCGACGGTGACAGTACTACCCACATATTCCGGAATACTCAACGAAACACCGCACACCAACCCGAAATGCACTGCGTCGCTTGGAACCGTGACCATTGACGTAAACCACTGCCACTACGTGCTGACCGGCAACACAACCGGTAGCGACAACGGCACCGACGCCACAGTCTCGATCGTGTGCGGAGCTGCCGGGCCGATCAAAATCACAGGCCCCCTCGGATGCACCGTAAGCGTACCGAGTCAGACACCCACATCGGGTGGAGTCGTCTACGACAACGAAACTAACCACCCGGGCGGCAGCGCGATCAAAGTAACAGCGACATCGACAGGGATCACATTCACCTCGACGGCCGCCTGCGGCTTTGTCGGCATCCCGTCGCACGGCAACAACGCCACCTACGTTGGTTCGGTGATCGCGACAGGCTACACAGACAATGTCAACAACTCCACAACCAACCTCACAACAATTCACGAGGGTCCGCAGGTCGGAGTATCCATCAGCTAGCAACGACCAAGCCACTCTCCCGAGTGAGAGATGGATCGGAAATCAGGCAAGGGCCGGGAGAAATCCCGGCCCTTGCCTCAACTCGTAGCTTGTTTTCGCAGTGGTTTCTTGGTTTTCCTTGACAAACATGTAAACGTTCCGATACCGTCACTGAGTCGGTCCTAGCGGGTTGAGAGGGACCGTGGCACAGGGAGAAGACAAGGGGACGACGATGGGACGAGCGGGTTTGATGAGAAACGGAGCCACGCTTGCGGCAGCGACCCTGACGCTGCTGTTATGGGCGCCAGCGGCGAGCGCCGACATCGAGTTCTGCCCGCCGGGAGAAGGGGCCGGGCAGTGCGGGGTGCCGGAAGGCATTGGCGCTCAACGCGGCCTCGCGGTCGACACCGAAACCGGCCGCCTCTACGTCGCCGACCAATTCAACAACCGCGTAAACGTCTTCGAAGCAGACGGAGACTTCCTCTTCGCCTTCGGCTGGAAAGTCAACGCCACGACGCCCGAAGAAAAACTGCAGACCTGCACCACCGCGACGGGTTGCCAGAAAGGAACCACCGGCTCGAACCCCGGCCAGTTCGACCGCCCGACCGACGTCGCCGTTGACAACGACCCCGTCAGTCCCTCCCAGCACCACCTCTACGTCACCGACTTCGGCAACTTCCGCGTGCAGAAGCTCGACCCGACGAGCTCGCCGGTGCAGCTCATCTGGACCGTCGGCGAGGAAGTCGACAAGACCGACAACAGCGACCTCTGCACGCAGGCGGAGGGGCATACCTGCGGCAAAGGCATCCAGAGCACGGCCGAAGGCGGCTTTGCCTCCGACGTCTTCATCGACACCGGCCCATCCGGTGTTCTCTACGCCGTCGACAACGCCCGACCCTCCGGGGATGTCATCGAATGGCGCCTGCAGCGCTTCGAACCTTCGGGCGCCGTCATTCCCGCCGAGAAAATCCTCTTGACGGGAAACCTCACCTTCGCTCTTGCGATCGCGGTCGAGGTGGACGGCGAGTTCTGGGTCACCGGCAACGCGGGAGCCGGCCTGCGCAAGTACGACCCCGACGGTGACCAGATCGCCGGCCCGTTCGAAGTCGGGGCCAACTTCGCCAGGCGAGGCCTGGCGATCGACGCCGCCGGCGACCTCTATGCGGCTCAGAACGAAGGCTTCAACGTCATCGCCGCCTACCACCCGACCGACCCGCCCGAAGTCTTCCGCCGCTTCGCTTATACCTTGGTCGGCGCGGGATTCTCCGACGTGATCAACGGCCTCGCCGCCCACTCAAGCGCCTCCGGCGAGTTTTTCTTCAGCCGGACCAGCAGCGGGATCAGTCACGTCTTCGAGCCCCCTCCCGGCCCGGTGGTGGTGCCTCCGAGCCTCGAAATCAAAGCGCTCGGCTCGGCCAAAGCGACGGCGGTGGCGGAAGTCAACCCGGAGGGCAAAGTGACCGAAGTGCACTTCGAGTTCCTGACGCAGGCCGCCTACGAAGCGCAGGGCAACAGCTTTGTCGGCCTGGCGACGAAGAAAACGCCCACGAAACCGCTTGGGACCGCGGACTTCAAACTGAAAGCGGCCGAAGCTATGCTCGGCTGCCCCGACCCGGCGAGCGAAGCCGGCGAAGCCGGCAAATGCTTGGAACCGGGGACGACCTACCGCTGGCGCGTGGTGGCCACTAACGCCGACGGGGAAGGGAACAGCCCGGGGGTCGAAGGGCCATCCTTCACGACGGAGGAAGCGCCAGAACTCGGCGAGATCTGGGCGACGCGGGTCGGCACCGACACGGCACGCCTGAACGGCGAAGTGAACCCCAACGGGGTCCCCGCCACCGGCTTCTTCGAATACGTCGATGACGCCACCTACCAAGCCGATCGCCAGAAAGCCGAAGGGGAAAGCAAAACCCCCGAGGAAGTCGCCGAGGCCTCGTTTGACCATGCGATCAAAGCCCCCGCCGGGGCGCCGCTCGACTTCGGCGCAGGAGAAGCCTTCGCCACTCGTTCGTTCACGATCTTCCCGCTCGAGCCGGGCACCATCTACCGCTACCGACTGATCGCCCAAAACCCGCTGAGCGACTCGAAGATCAGCGAGGTCGAGGAGCTGCGCACCTTCGAGCCCTCGGAAGTCGACGAATGCTCAAACGACGCCTCGCGGATCGGCCAGGGTGCCTTCCTGCCCGACTGCCGGGCCTATGAGATGGTTTCCCCGCTCGACAAGGCGGGCGGCGACATCCAGGTGCAGGAAACCACCCTGGGGGCGCCGGCGGTGCTCGAGCAGAGCTCGCCCTCGGGCGAGCGGCTCGCCTACGGCTCGATCCGCTCCTTCGGCGACGCGGCCTCGGCCCCCTTCACCTCCCAATACATCGCCCGGCGCATCGAAGGCGAGGAATGGCAAACGCACTCGATCAACCCGCCGAAGGGAAGACCCGTTCTCAACCCCTTGCAGCAGTTCGACACCGAATTCAAAGCTTTCTCGGCGAACCTCTGCGACGCGTGGCTCATCACCGTCTCCGAACCCCCGCTTGACGCAGAGGCGCTGGCCGGGTACTCCAACCTCTACCGGCGCACCGACGAGCTCTGCAGCGAAGACGGCAAAGTCCACTACGAAGCGTTGGCGCCGGTCACGGCGCCGGAAGGCATCCCGCCGGGCCCGGGCTTTCTTATGCAACTACAAGGCGTCTCGACGGACGGCACGCACGCGCTCTTCACCACCAACGGCAAGCTGGCGTCGGAAGGAAGCAAAGGGAAAGCCCAGCTCTATGAGTCCGTACGCGGCGAGGCGCCGCGCTTTGCCTGCATCCTGCCGGGCGAGGTAGTGCAGAGCGGGTCGTGCACGGCGGGCTCGGCCATGGCACAGGGGGGTGTGTTGGAGGGCCTGCCCACGCTCGGCGCCGACCCCGGGGGGGCGATGTCGAGCGACGGCAAACGCGTCTTCTGGTCGGCGACGGGCTCCGGAGACGGCAAACTCTACGTGCGGATCGAGGGGACGCAGACGGTGGAGATTTCGGCGGGAAAATCGTGGCTCTGGGGTTCGGCTGACGACGGATCGAAGGCGATCTTCAGCACGGGATCCAACCTCTTCGAATTCGAGGTGGACAGCCAGGAACCCCACCCGATCGCTGCAGGCGTCATGGGGGTGATGGGTATGAGCGAGGACGCGGCCCGCGTCTACTTCGCCTCGACCGAAGTCCTCAGCGGCGAAGAAGAGAACAGCAACGGCGACAAAGCCGAGGCTGGCAAAGCAAACCTCTACCTGCGCGAGGCGGGCGGGGGCATTGAGTTCGTCGGCACGCTGGCGAGTCTCGACCTGGGACCTGCCGTCTCGAAGGATCGGTACGACTTGCGCACCGCGCGGGTCAGCCCGGACGGCGGTCACGTCCTCTTCGCCTCGGTCGTGCCGCTGACCGACTACGACAACAAAGCGGCACAGAACGGCCAGCCGACCCGGGAGATCTACCGCTACGACGCGGCGGCGAACGAGTTGCGCTGCCTCAGCTGCAACCCGAGCGGTGCGCGCCCGGCCGGCCCCTCGAGCATCCCCGCCTTGGAGAGCAGCATGCACGGCGCCCGCGTGCTCTCCGAAGACGGATCCCGTGCCTACTTCGAGAGCGCCGACGCGCTGGCGGCGCGCGACTCCAACGGACGGGTCGACGTCTACCAGTGGGAGGAGCCGGGCACGGGGGGCTGCGAGGAAGCAGACGCGAGTTTCTCGGCGGCAGCAGGGGGCTGCGTCGATCTGATCTCCTCGGGCCTCAGTCCGCAGGACTCTCGCTTCGTCGAAGCGAGCCCGAGCGGCGAGGACATCTTCTTCGCCACCGGGGCGAGCCTTCTGCCCCAGGACTTCGGCGTGATCGACATCTACGACGCCCGCGTCGGCGGCGGGCTGCCGGTCCCACCCCCACCGGTTCTTCCCTGCGAAGGCGATACCTGCCACGCCCAGATCCCCGCCCCCGAAGAACCTACCCCCGCGAGCTCGGACTACACGGCACCCCCTACCGCGCCCGCCGGCAAGCCCGCCAAGCGGCGCTGCGCCAAAGGCAAGCGCAGGGTGAGCCGCAAAGGCAAGTCGCGCTGTGCGCCTAAAGGCAAGCGCCGGAGGTCGGTGCGATGAGGGGCGGAAACGTTGTGGAAACGTTTTGGAAACACTCGTGCGGCATACTGTTGTCTGCCCTGGCCTGTTGGGCGGCGCTTTTCGCTCTCCCCGCCGCCCCGGCCGGGGCGGCATCCGAATGCCCCCCCAAATGCTTCGGCCTGCACGACCTGGATGTTGTCTTCACCGGCGAAAAAGGCGAAGCCCTGACCGAAGTCGTCATTCCCCCCGAAGGCGAGATCCTCAACCAGGCGGGCGGACACCCCTTCGCGATGACGACCTCCTTCAGGGTCAACGGCGAGGAAACCGGTGAAGGGGGAGAAGAACCCTTCGAGGCGATCCGCGATGCGCTCTTCACCCAGATGCCCGGCTTTGCCGCCAGCCCGACGGCGGTGCCCGTCTGCTCGACCGCGGATTTCGTCACCCGCTCCTCCGGCGCTTTCGGAGAAAACCTCTCCAGTTGCCCCGACAGCACGGCGGTCGGTGTCGTGACGGCCCAACTGGCCAGCAAAGACAGCAAAGCCAATGTCTACTCGGCCGTCTACAACCTCGAAACCACCCCAGGCATCGCCGGGAAGCTCGGCTTCTGGGCAGGCGGCATACCGGTCACGATCGATGCCAACCTGAGCGAAGAGTCGCCGAGCCTGATCGTCGCCGGGCCGACCAACACCCCGCAGCTAGTCGAAGTCATGGGCTCCTCCTTCACCCTCTGGGGCGTCCCGGCTGATCCCGTCCACGACCCTTTGAGGGGCCGCTGCCTCAGGGACATCGGCGTATCGATCGGCGAATGCCCGGTCAGCATCGATGAAGTGCCCTTCATCACCATGCCGCGCAACTGCGACGGCCCGCTCGCCACCACCTACCATGCCGTCTCCTGGCTCGGCAGCACGGACGCCGGCGAGGCGATCACCCACGAAGAAGCCGGCAACCCGCAAGGCATGACCGGCTGCGGCACGCTCACCTTCACCCCGCATGCCTC
>DATDBO010000054.1:0-4886 GCA_036524775.1 Solirubrobacterales bacterium | reverse complement strand
GGCGGCACTGGCTCGGCGGCGCTGGGCGAGCAGATCGCGCTGGCGAAGCAGACCCTCGCCGCAGTCGAGGCGAGGGTCGTCGACGAGCGCGGGTGAAGCAGCAGGCCCCAAGGTCCGGAAGCCGGGCCCAATGGCCCGCAGAGCCGTTGGGGGCTGATTTCTTCGCCCGCTCGGTCCACACGGTCGCCCGCGAGCTGATCGGCTGCAGGCTCTTCCACGCGGGCTGCGGCGGCACGATCGTCGAGACCGAGAGCTACGAGCGCGACGATCCCGCCTGTCACGCCTACGTCGGCCTGACCAAGCGCACGGCGACCCTGTTCGGCCCGCCGGGACGAGCCTACGTCTACCTCTCCTACGGGATCCACAGCCTCTTGAACGCCGTCGCCGAACCGGAGGGCGAGGCCGCCGCGGTCCTGATCCGCGCGCTCGAGCCGACCGCCGACCTCGACGCGATGCGCTCGCGCCGCGGCAAGCGCCCCGACACCGACCTCTGCTCCGGCCCCGGCAAGCTCACCGACGCCCTCGGCATCGGCCTCGACGCCAACGACGCCGACCTGACCGTCGACCCCTTCCAGCTCCTCCCACCTGAAGCTGGGTGGAGGGGTCAGGTGGTCACAGGCGCCCGCGTAGGCATCACCAAAGCAGTGGACCGTCCCTGGCGCTTCAGCCTCAGAGGCAGCCCCTTCGTATCGAAACCACGTCCGACGTAGGCCCATCCGGTAGGGCTGGAACGTCTTGTACTTTTTTTGCGGCGAGGCCAGCGGACAGCCGCAGGCGAGCTTCAAAAAAAGTTAAGTGGAAGCCCTGCCGGATGGGCCTTCAACCAGCCGTGATCCCGCCACCCGATTCAGGCGCGGCTTCCGGTTCAGGACTGGCTTCAGGTTCCGGTTCGGGGGTTTCAACTTCCGGCGTTGATTCCACTTCCGGTTCCACTTCGGGCACATAGGTTTCCCCTTCGGAGGAATCGTCCGACGACGACTCGCCCTCCTCACCCGCCAACCGCGCTGCCTTCTCGCTCGCCCGTTCCGCCTCACGCTCGGCGGCGATCTCCTCCCAGGCCGAGATCACGCTCGCCCAGATCAGCGCCGGGAAGGTGCCGCCGTCGACCGGGCCGCCGGAGAACTCGGTCAGCATCGGCGTGTTGCTGTCGGCGTAGCCGACCCAAACGCAGGCGGTGACTTCGTCGGTCGCGCCGCAGAACCAAGCGTCGCCGTTGTCGTCGGTCGTGCCGGTCTTGCCCCACTGGCTTTCGTCGCCGATGTCGGCGCGCACGCCGGTGCCGCTGGTGATCACCGAGCGCAGGATGCCCTTCGCTTCTTCGGCAACGCCGGCGTCGATCACCTGGGTGTGGACCGAGTCGTTGTCGCCACCCTTGATCAGCTCGCCGTCCTGGTCGGTCACCTCGGTGTAGGCGACGGGGCTGTCGCCGGGGATCGGCGCGAGCGTGCCGCTGACGCGGTCGCCGTCGTTGGCCAGCGTGGAGAAGGCATAGGTCCACTCGAGCGGCGTGACGCCTTCCTTGAGGCCGCCGAGGACCATCGCTGGGTTGGTCGAGAGCTTGGTCTGGACGCCGAGCTTGTGCGCGGTGCCGGCGATCGCGTGCGTTCCCCCGTCGATGCTTTCCAGGCCGACCTGGGCATAGACCGAGTTGTCGGAGTAGGTCGTCGCCGTCGCCAGCGAGGCCGAGCCGAGATAGCTGTCGCCGTAGTTCTTGACCTCGAACAGTTCCTTGTCGCGTTTGCCGAAGGTGAAGACCTGCGGCGCCGATTCGTAGACGGCTTCCGGCGAGATCCCCTGTTCGAGCGCGGTGGTGAGGATGATCGGCTTGATCGAGGAGCCGGGCTGGCGGTGGCCGAGCGTCGCCAGGTTGAACGGCGCTTCTTCGAAGTCGGGGCCGGCGACCATCGCCTTGATGCCGGCGTTGCGGTTGTCGATCACGACCACCGCGGCGGTCGGCGGCAAACCGCTCAGATAGGAGCCGACCGCTTCTTCCGCGGCGGCCTGCAAACGCAGGTCGAGCGTCGTCTTGACCTTCAGGCCGCCGAAGAAGGTGCGGGCGGCGCCGAAGCGGTCGACCAGCTGCTGGCGCAGCCAGGCGGTGAAGTAGGGCGCCTCCGAGTCGAGCGAGGGCGGCTCGACCGCTGCCGGCGCCGGCAGCGCCTTGCGGCGGCCTTCGGAGTACTGCAGCTGGGTGATGTAGCCCTGTTCGTACATCCGGTCGAGCACCAGGTTGCGGCGGGCGAGCGCGTTTTCGGGGTAGATCTTCGGGTCGTAGGCCGAGGGCGAGGAGATGATCCCCGCCAACGTCGCCGCCTCCCACGGCTCGAGCACCGAGGCGCAGGGCTCGGTTTCGGTGCCGCAGCCCGGGTGGGCGGCGCCGAAGAAGGTCCGCGCCGCCGCCTCGATCCCGTAGGCGCCCTCGCCGAAGTAGATCGTGTTGAGGTATTCGGTGAGGATCTTGTCCTTGCTCCAGCGCTGCTCGAGTCGGTAGGCAAGCGTCGCCTCGATGAACTTCTGCAGCACCGTGCGGTTGCTCTGTGCGGCGAGGGCGTCCTTGACGAACTGCTGGGTGATCGTCGAGGCGCCCTGGCTGGCGCTGAGCGAGAGGAGGTCCTGGACCAGGGCACGCCCGATTCCCTGGAAGTCGACCCCGTCGTGCTCGTAGAAGCGCGAGTCCTCGATCGAGACCACCGCGTTCTTGACGTTGGGCGAGATCTCACCCGACTCGAGCAAGATCTTGTTCTCGTTGCTGGTCAGGGTGCCGATCGGCTCCCCGGAGGCGTCGAAGACCTTGCTGTTCTGCGACGCCTGGTAGGCGGCGTAGTCGTAGACCGCGGGGAGGTTCCTCGAGACCGCCATCATCATCCCGAAGACCATCGAGACGATGGCGAGGACGCCGAGGCCGAGCAGGACGAAGAGGATGCGCAGCTTCTTCAGGCGCGGCTTGGTGCTTGGGCCCGCCAAGAGGAGGCGGCAGTCTAGCATTGCGCCCGTGCCCGACTTGACGCGTAACGCGGTCGACGTGCTGCCCGAGGGCAGGCTCGCCGAGCAGCTCGGGGAGGGGCGGCCGCTGCGGGTGAAGTTCGGCATCGACCCGACGACCGCCGACATACACCTCGGCCATACGGTTCCCCTCAACAAGCTGCGCGAGTTCCAGGACGAGGGCCACCAGGTGGTGCTGATCATCGGCGACTTCACCGCCCGCGTCGGCGATCCGAGCGGGCGCTCGGCGCAGCGACCGCTGCCCTCTCCCGGGGAGATCGAAGCCAACGTCGCCACCTACGAAGAGCAGGCCTTCAAGCTGCTCGACCGCGAGCGCACCGAGGTCCGCTTCAACAGCGAGTGGCTGCGAATGGCGCCCGAGGAGCTGCTCGGCCTGCTCGCGCAGACGACCGTGGCGCGCCTGATCGAGCGCGACGACTTCCAGAAGCGAATGGCGGCCGGGAAGCCGATCGCGGCCCTGGAGCTGCTCTACCCGCTGCTGCAGGGCTACGACTCGGTCGCGGTCGAGGCCGACGTCGAGCTGGGTGGGACCGACCAGACTTTCAACCTGCTCTTCGGCCGCGACCTGCAGACCGGCCACGGGCAGAAGCCGCAGTCGATCCTGACGATGCCGATCCTGGTCGGCACCGACGGCGTGCAGAAGATGAGCAAGTCGCTCGGCAACTACGTCGGCGTCACCGAGCCGCCGGAGGAGATGTTCGGCAAGCTGATGCGGGTCCCCGACGAGGCGATGCCGGAGTACTTCCGCCTGCTGCTCGGCGCCGAGGTCCCGGCCGGCCCGCCGAACGAGGCCAAGCGCGAGCTGGGGCGGCGGATCGTCGCCCGCTTCCACGACGGTGAGGCTGCGCGCGGGGCGGAGGAGCACTTCGACCGGCTGTTCGTCCGACACGAGGCGCCGGAGGAGATCGAGGAGCTCGACCTGGCGCCCTACCTCGACGACGGCGACGCTGCACGAATCCACCTGCCGCAGCTGATGGCGGATGCCTTCGCGATCAGCTCGAGCGAGGCCCGGCGCCTGCTCAAGCAGGGCGGCGTGAAGCTCGACGGCGAGGCGCTCGACGGGGAGCGGCTCGACCTCGCCCCGGCCGAGCTCGAGGGCCGCGTGCTGCAGGCGGGCAAGCGGCGCTTCCGGTGCCTGCGCGCCCCTGCCTGAAGCCGTGCGCGGCGCGTGCCTGGCGCCGCCTTGCATTCGAGCGCCGCAGCGCTATACTCCGCGTCCCTCTGGGATTGGCCCTGTGCCGTCCCATGCGCAAAAGACGGCGAATCCCGCCGCAGAGGCGCAGCGGTCTTTGAAAACTGAGCAGCGTGCACTCCGCGGACCCTTGGGTCTGTGGATTGTTTGAGCCCGATCCGCTCGGCTCGTCAGCGTGCCGAGCGGTCTGATTTACCCGTCATGTCGGCCACCATGTTTGTGTACCCGGTGGCCTAGTCAGGCATGACCACTCTCAAGTGAGAAGTACCTTCACGGAGAGTTTGATCCTGGCTCAGGACGAACGCTGGCGGCGTGCTTAACACATGCAAGTGGTGCGACGAACCAGGGCTTGCCCTGGGGCAAAGCCGCGAACGGGTGAGTAACACGTGAGTAACCTGCCCCGATGACCGGGACAACCCGAGGAAACTCGGGCTAATACCGGATGTGGCGCACAGGCATGAGCCTGTTCGCTAAAGGAAGCTTCGGCCTCCGCATTGGGAGGGGCTCGCGGCCCATTAGCTTGTTGGTGGGGTAACGGCCTACCAAGGCTGCGATGGGTAGCTGGTCTGAGAGGACGATCAGCCACACTGGGACTGAGACACGGCCCAGACTCCTACGGGAGGCAGCAGTGGGGAATCTTGCGCAATGCGCGAAAGCGTGACGCAGCAACGCCGCGTGGGGGAAGAAGGCC
>DATDBO010000053.1:0-11200 GCA_036524775.1 Solirubrobacterales bacterium | reverse complement strand
GGAGAGCAGCTCGGCGCGCGCGGCGGCGCCGCCCATCACGAGTCGAGCAGGTCCGCGGCGGCGGCGCGGAACTCGTCGGGGAGCACGCCCCACACCTCGCAGTCGTCGACCCCGTCCGGGCGCTCGAGGTGGCCGCGCATCGTCCCCTCGTGCACCCAGCCCAGACTGCTGACGGTCTTCTTGGCGACCTCGTTGCGGGCGGGGATGCGGCCGTAGACGCGGTGCGCGCCGAACTCGTCGAACGCCTTTGCGATCGTCAGCGCCTCGGCCCGGCGACCGACCCCCTTGCCGCGCACGTCGTCGCCGATCAGCGCGCCCAGCTCCGGGGCGGTCTGGCGGAAGAGGCCGTAAAGAGCGGTGAAGCCGACCGGCTCCGCGTAGCCCTCGACCACGATCGCGTACTTGCGATCCTCGCCGGAGTCGTCCATCGCCCGCTCCACCCAGGCCTCCGCTTCCTCGCGCGAGAACCCCGCGCGCTGCTCCATCAGCGTCTTCGTCGCCTCGGGGTTGTTGAACCAGCGGTGCACCGCCGCGGCGTCGCCGGGCTCGAAGGGGCGCAGGCTGACGTGGGGCTGCTCGGACACAGAAGAACCCTATGGGCTCGTGGCAGCAATTGGTCCCCTATTGGGGCCTAAATGCTGCCACGAACTCCTAGTCCGGGGCGAGGCCGTGGCCGGTTACGAGCAGCCAGGCGGTCTTGGCGAGGATGCGGGCGTCGAGCGCGGCGCTGCGGCGCTCGACGTACTCGACGTCGAGCTCGATCCGCTCCTCCCAGGGGATGCCGGCGCGGCCCTGCACCTGAGCCCAGCCCGTCAAGCCCGGCTTGACCTCGTGGCGGCGGTGCTGGAACGGCGTGTAGTCCACCACCTGGGCGGGGATCGTCGGGCGCGGACCGACGATCGCCATCTCGCCGCGCAGGACGTTGACCAGGTTGGGGATCTCGTCGAGCGAGGTGCGGCGCAAGAAGCGGCCGGCGGCGGTGACGCGCGGGTCGTCGCGGGCGACCACGCTGCCGACGCCGACCGGGTCGGACCCCAGCGCCATAGTGCGCAGCTTGAACAGCTCGAACTCGCGCCCGTCCTTGCCAACCCGCCGCTGGCGGTAGATCACCGGGCCGCGGCTGCCGAGCTTGATCGCGATCGCGGCGATCAACAGGACCGGCGAGAGCAGGACGAGGGCGATCGCCGCGACGACGATGTCGAGGGCTCGCGGCATCAGGCTCGCATCCTCGGACGTGCGCCGGTCACATCCTCACCTGGTCCCTTCCGCCTTGTCCCAAGTCCCCGGGGCGCCGTGACGAATGCGGTCCCAGAGGCCGAGGGCGATCGAGGCGGTGGTCATCACGTAGTAACGGGCGATGCGCAGCGGCGCCAGCGGCAGCGCCTTGCCGAGCAGCGCGGCGAGGAGCAGGGCGAGCTGAGCGGCGAGGGTCGCCGTGTAGAGCCAGCCGCGGCCCAGCAGCGCGACGTTCGTCGCCAGCGCGACCGCGTGCAGGAGCGGCGTCGCGTAGCGCAGCAACCGGTGCGAGGCGATCTCGAAGGCGTAGAGCGGCGGGTAGCCGCCCGGGCGGAGCATCCCTTCGCGCACGACGATGTCCCAGATGCCGACCATCATCCGCCGCTTGCGGGCCAGCTCGCCCTCCAGCGTCGGCACCATCTTCTCCTCGGCGCGCGCCCAGGGGGCGTAGAGCGAGCGCCTGCCGCGCTTGGCGAGCAGGAAGGGCAGCGAGAGGTCGTGGCTGCCGGCCGGCGGCAGCGGGACGTACTCGTCGCCGCGCACGGCGTAGATCGCGCCGTTGCCGGCGGTGACGCCGGCCAGCGCCGACTCCATCTCGCGCACCGCCATCTCGTAGCGCCAGTAGGAGCCCTCGAGGTTGCCGCCGGCGGGGTCGAGGAAGCGGACCTGGCCGCAGACGTAGGCGACGGCGGGATCGGCGAAGGGCTCGATCAGCCGGCGCAGCGCGTCCGACGCCCAAGCGCTGTTGGCGTCGGAGAAGGCGAGGATCTCGCCGGAGGCGCGCTCGGCGGCGGCGTTCTGGGCGGCGACCTTGCCGCCGCGCGGCAGGTCGAGGACGAGGTCGGCACCGGCTGCGCGCGCTCGCTCGACCGTGGCGTCGGTCGAGCCGTCGGAGGCGACGATCAGCTGCAGCCGCTCGCGCGGGTAGTCGAGCGCGAGCGCGTTGGCGACCTTGGCGGCGATCGAGTCCTCCTCGTCGAAGGCGGCGACGATCAGCGAGACGCGCGGCGGCTCGTCCCAGGTGCCGGGATGAAGAGTCGGGTGACGACGCAGCGCGATCAGAGCGCGCAGGACGAGCGGGTAGCCCAGATGCGTGTAGACGATCGCCGCTGCGCAGATCCAGAAGAGGGCGGCCATCGCGTGATTATCTGCTTCCGCTGCGACTTATGTGCCTTATAGGCGCATAACTAACAGCGGAAGGCCTAATGGTCGAGCTCGCGGTAGAGGGCGAGCGTTTGGCGCGCCGCCTCGTCCCAGGAGTAGGAGCCGGCCGCGGCCCGGGCGGCGGCCTCGCCGAGCTCGGCGCGCGCGGCGTCGTCGCCGACCAGCTCAGAGAGCACAGCTGCAAGGGCCTGCGGATCCTCGGGCGGGACGAGGCGGGCGGCGCCCCCCTCGGCGACCTCGGGGAAGCCGCCGACGGCGCTCAGCACCAGCGGCTTGCCGAAGGCGAGCGCGGCGTAGAGGACGCCGGAGTGCTCGACGTCGCGGTAGGGCAGGACGACGAGGTCGGCGCGGCGCATGATCGCCGGGATCTCGGCGTCCTCGACGAAGCGGGGCAGGAAGCGGACCCTGCCCGGCGCCTCGGCGGCGAGCCGGCGCAACGGCTCCAGCTCCATGCGCGGGTTGCCGGCGATCCAGAGCTCGGCCCCCTGCACTTGGCGGAACGCCTGCAGCAGCGTGTCGATCCCCTTGTAGGGGCGGAGCAGGCCGAAGAAGAGGATCACCGGGCCCTCGGCGCCCTCAAGCTCGGCCGGCAGCGGGCGCTCGTCGGGCAGACGGGTGAGGTAGTCGAAGGCGCCGTGGTGGATCACACGGACCCGCTCGGGGTCGAGCCCGACGACCTCGCGCAGCCGGCGGGCACCGTGCTCGGAATGGGCTACGACCGCGTCCATCGCGCCGAAGCCGCGGCGGGCGCCGATCAGCTGCCGTCGGCTGGGCCTGGGCGGAAGGACGTAGTGCGCCGTCATCACGCGGGGGCGATGCTGCGGCAGCAGGGTCGCGTCGAGGACGGGGAGCGTCAGCCACTGGTAGTGGACGACGTCCGCGTCCGCGATGCGGCGGAAGCGGAGCATGTCGGGGACGTGCTCGGCGAGCTTGAAGGCGCGGCGGGCGGGGGCGTCGAGGCCGCGCGCTGCGCTGCGCCTGTAGAAGCACTCGCGCACCTTGTATCCCTCGGCGGGCGGCACCGGGCCGTAGAGGAAACGGCTGGTGAGCAGCTCGACGTCGGCGCCCGCGCGGGTGAGCGCCGCGGCGAGGGCGCGGTCGTAGGGCGGCGTGAAGGCCGAGGGATCGACCAGCTGCACACGCATAGCGGGCGATTATGGTGACCGCCGTGGCGCCCACGCTCTCCTACTGCGTCGTGAACACGAATGGCCGCGAGGACCTGATCGCCTGCCTCGACGCGATCGAGCGCACCCGGCCGGCCGGGGTCGAGCGCGAGATCCTCGTCCTCGACAACGCCTCGACCGACGGCTCGGCGGAGGCGGTGCGGGAGCGTGGCGGCGACATTCGTCTGATCGCCCTCGAGCAGCGCGCGGGCAAGGCCGAGAACGACTCGACCCTGCTGCGCGAGGCACAGGGGCGCTGCTGCCTGCTGCTCAACGAGGACTCGGAGCTGCGGCCGGGGGCGGTCGAGGCGCTGCTCAAGGCGCTCGACGCCAATCCGCGTGCGGGCGCGGCGGGCGCCCAGCTGCTCGACAGCGCAGGCAATCCCGTGCCCTGCGCCTGGCGCTTCCCCGGCGTCGGCACGGCGCTGGTCGGCGCGCTCTTCCTGCACCGCCGGCTCACCGTGCAGAGCAAGGGGAGCGAGACCCGGCGGGTCGATTGGGCGCAGTCGAGCGCGCTGATGGTGCGGCGAGAGGCGGCAACCGAGGTCGGCTGGCTCGACCCCGAGTTCTTCGTCTACTACGACGAGTGCGACTTCTGCAAGCGGCTGGGCGACGCCGGACGGCACACGCTCTTCGTCCCCGCCGCCGAGGCCGTCCACCACGACCAGCTCTCCACCGACCTCGGCGCCGGCCTGCCGCGCATCGTCGAGTTCCACCGCAACCGCGACCTCTACATGCGCAAGCACCACGGTCGCGCCGCCGCGCTCGCCGTCCGCCTGCTCACCGCCTGGTCCTACGCCCTCCGCGCCCTGGCTGCCCTCGTCACCCCGAACCGATCGCCGCGCCTCATGTGGGCCCACGCCCGCCAGGCGCTCTTCCCAGGCCGAGGCGAAGGCCTCCGCGACCGAGCAGCCGGTCGGGATCAGTAGCGGGCGTCCTCGTCCATCTGCTCCGCCTCGTAGACCTCCGGTAGCGCACCGTCCACGGCGGGCGGCCGTTCGCGGGCGGCGCGGTATTGGGCCAGCAGCTCTCCGGGCTTGCGGAGACGGACGAGCCAACCGCGCTCCTCGGCGGTGAAGAAGCCGGAGGCTAAGAGGGCCAGGGGGTAGAGCAGCCAGAGGGCGATGCGGGCGATCAGAGCGGGGATGCCGTCGGGGGGCAAGAGCAGCTCGCCGAGCAACACCAGGCCTGCCGTGACGAGGACGACCCGCGCCAGCCGTCCCCATTCGTAGGGGACGGGGAAGAGGCGCTGGGTGAACCCGTACATCAGCGCCACCACGACGAGATAGGAAGCGACGAGGGCGATGCCGGCGCCGACGATCCCCAGCGGCGGCACGAGGACGAGGTTGAGGACGACGTTGACAGCCAGGGCGGCGCCGGTCGCCGGGAAGTTGAACTCGGTGCGGCCCGTCCTGCCGAGGATCACCAGCAGCACCATGTAGAGGGCGTAGAGGGTGACCGCGGTGGAGATCAGGCCGACGGCTTCGTAGGAGTCGAAGAACTTCGGCGCGGCGAGGGCGCGAACGATCCAGCGCGAGAACAGCCACATCCCGGCGACGACGAAGGCGGTGACGGCGAGGAACCAGGTGACGACCGCGGCGTAGGCGCGGCGCGCCTCGTCGTCGTCGCGGATCGAGTAGGCAAGCGGCGGCCAGGCGAGCTGGAAGCCGCGGGCGAGCACGTTGACGGCCTGGGAGAACTTGACCGCGAGCGAGTAGAGCCCGGCCTCCGCCAGGCCGACCATCCGCACGATGATGATCCGGTCGACGAAGTTGAGCGCGTAGAGCGAGAGCTCGGCCGGCATCGTCGGCAAGCCGAAGCGCAGCATCCGCCGCAGCAGCGGTCGATCGAGCCGAAGCGAGAGCCGGCGGCGATGGACGACGATCAGGCCGAGGACGAAGACGGCGCCGCTGATGTAGCTGCCGAGCAGCAGGCCGCGGGCGCCCTCGTCCTCGCCGACGACGAGCACGACGGTGAGCGCGATCGCCGCCAAGACGTTGGCGATCGTGACGAGGAAGAAGGCGCGGGCCCGCTCCTCGAGCCGGAACAGCGTCAGCAGGTACTCGTGCAGGGTGGCGACCCAGAGGCCGCCGATCGCGATCCGCGCCAGGTCGGGGGCGGGGCGGTCGAGCAGCGCTTCGGAGATCGGCTCGGCGAAGGGCAGCGCGACCAGCGCCGCCGCGGTGCCGAACCAGAAGAGCGCCGCGAAGGAGGTTGCGACGACCCGCCGTTGGTCCTCGCCGGCCTTGTAGTAGAAGCGCAGCACGGCCTCGATCACGCCGAAGCGGATGACGATGCTGGCGGCGACGACCGCGGCGAAGAGGACCTCGGCGGCGCCGTAGTCGGTTGGCGTCAGGTAGCGCGTGTAGAGCGGCAGCAGGGCGACCGCGATCAGCTTCGAGACGACGCTCGCCGCCGTGTAGGCGGCGCCGGTCGTCGCTAGGCGGCGGAGGTAGCCCGACACGGGGTGAGCCTAAGTCTCGGTGCGGACCGGGACCGCGGCGAGCGAGGCGCCGACTGCCAGGAGGACCCAGGTGATCGGGTCCTCGTAGAAGCCGGCGTAGGCCATGGTGTGGATGAGGAGCGCTACGAAGGATGCGAGGACTGCTGCTCGGGCGATGGTTTGGGTAGGGGTGGGGGTGCCCCCCTCCGGGAACCCGCGCTGGGGCGGCCTTTTGGGTTCGGGCCAGGGGCTGCTCACAAGTTCCCTGAGGAGGGCACCCCCACCCCTGCGCCAGCCCAGGTCGGCCCAGCGCAGCCCGTAGGCCATCGTCCAGAGCGCCATGGCTATTAGAGCTGCGTAGGCAAGAAGGCCTATGAGTCCCTGCTCAGCTGCAACGGTTATGGGCTCGGTGTGGGAGACGGAGACGGGGGCCTTTCTGGTGGCTATGTGTTCGCTGTAGGCGCGGGGGAAGCTGCCGGAGCCGTAGCCCCAGAGGGGGCGTTGGGCGAAGAGGTCGGTGCCGCCGGAGACCAAGTTGGCGCGGCCGCCGGTGTCTACGTTGAGGCGATCGGGGCTCAGCTTGGAGACGCCGCCGGAGAAGAGGACGATGACCACGGCGAGGACAGCTCCAGCTCCCACCGCCGCGAGCGTCCAGCGCCAGCTCCAACGCAAGGCAGCAAGTACAGCTAGGCCAGCCAGCAGCGCAGCGAAGCTCGACTGCGAGAACGTGGGCACCAGCCCAAGCCACAGCACCGCTACGAGCCCAGTCAGCAATGCAAACGTCTTCCGCTCCTTCGCCCACAGCAGCGCTGACATCGCGATCACGATCACGAGAGCCAGATACCTGCCGTAGATATTCGGGTCCCAGAAGATCGAATTGACCCGGAAGTAAGTGTGGAATTCATTCGACCTGATCACCTGGTCGTTCCAGAACAGCTCTCGACTGAAGTACTCGATGCTCCCCACAGCTACAAACGCGACCGCCTCGACAGCAAGCACCCACAGCACCAGCTTCAGCAGCCTGCTATCCCACCTCACGTCCCGCAGCAGCGCGTACACCAGCGAAAACGGCACGAAGAAAAAGCAAACGTTCTGAAGTGACTTGGAGAAATCGGGCGAGTACAGCGTCTGGAGCGAGTAGAGGAGCACGACTCCGGCAAGGACATACGGAAGCAAGAGGACCGGGGTGCCCCCCTGCGGCAACTTGTGAGCAGCCCCCGGTAAGAACCCAAAAGGCCGTCTCAGTGCGGGTTGCAGCAGGGGGGTGCCCCGGTCCTCCGGTTCCCGGAGGGGGGTGCCCCGACTCTCCGGTTGCAGGTGGGGGGCACCCCCGCCCTCCTGCCACTCGCGCACCGCGCAAGAGAGCACTCCGCCGGCGATGACGAGATACAGCGGCACCAAGAGATTCGCGGTGTCGCCGCCAGACTCGAGTGGGATGCGGAAGGGGAGGGCGAAGACGATCGCGAGCGGCAGCGCGATTGGCCAGCGGCGGAAGGTAGCGGCTAGAGCAACGGCTCCGACCAGAGCGGCGATGCCGAGGAACGCCAAGCGCGGCTCGTCGTCGCGCAGGTCGGAGATCTGAGCCGAGTTCCACTGGTCGCCGAGGATCAGGAGGGGGAAGAGGACTAACGCCAGCAGCATCGCGACCGCACGAGCACGGCTCGGCGCCAGCAGGATCGCGGCAGCGGTCGCAGCGGCGGCGATCAGGACGCCGAGCGCGGAGAGGATCACTTGCAGGCCGCCCTCGGCTCGCGCCGGGCGTCGTGGAGGCGCATCACGCCGCCGGGGACCAGGGTGCGGTCCTCGCCGAGCAGCTTGACCCGCAGCTTGTAGCGGCCGGGCGAGGCCTTGCCGGGGCGCGGCCGACCGTCGGCGCCGTCCTTGCGCTGCCTTCCGTCCCAGTAGTAGGTGTGGAAGCGGTAGCGCTTCAAGTAGGTGTCGCGGGCGAGGGTGACGACCAAGCCGCCGCCCGGCTTCACCACCTGCACGTTCCCTCGGTCCGACTGGGTGACGCGGAAGCGGATGCGGATGCGGTCGTAGCGGCAGTCGCGGTTGGGGGTGAAGGCGCGCACGGGGGGCTCCTCGGGATGGAGTCGGGGGACCGCGACGAAGCTGACCCGGTCGAGCACCAGCGGGTCGCGCTTGAGCCGCTGCGACCAGGCGAAGGCGGCGACCGTCGCGAGGACGAGAAGGGCGAAGACCACGGCGGCGACGGTCGGGGTGCGTCTCACGGCGTTCGCCGGGGAAGGCTGCGGCTCAGCCGGCCGACGAGGCATTGTCCTCGCCGATCACAACCGCGACCGGAGCGCCCGCTGAGAGCGAGGCGATCTCCGAGTCCATCGGCCGCACCCGTGAGATCTGCAGCGCCGTGGCCACCCGGTGCGCCTCGCGCCCGTTGCCGCCCTCGAACATGACGATGCTCTCGTCGAAGCTGGAGCGGCTGTTGGTCACGGCGCCGAGCTGGAAGCCCTCCCCCTCGACCATGTCGCCGTAGCTGCCGGCGAGGCCTTCGACCGCGGTGCCGTTGAGCACGGTCACCTCGATTTCGCCCGGCTTGAGCAGCTTCGAGGCCTGCTTGCCTCCCTTGCCGCCCGCTTCGTCGTCGGAGCCGCCGAGCACGACGAAGGCCGCTCCGCCCACGGCGACGAGGAGGACGACGAAGATCGCGATCAGGTAGCGCGGTTCGCCCAGCCGGCCCCGACCTCCGACCTCCTCGCCCCAGCCGAAGCGCTCGCGCAACCGCTCGGTGCGCGTCAGTTCCGGCAGGCCTTCCTCGCGCCGCTCGCGCCGGTGCTCGCGCAGCTCGGCGGCGCGGCGCTCGGCCTCGCGCGCCTCCTCCAGCTTGCGGATCTCCTCGGCCCGCTCGGACGCGGCGTCCGAGGTCGCCTCCTTGCGATCGCTGTCGCGCTCCGGCGCTGAGCCCGCCCACTCGCGCAGGCGGCGGAGGTCGCGGCCCTGGGAAAAGGAGAGCAGGGCGAGGACGGCAAGGCCGAGGAAGGCGACCAAGCCCGCAAAAGCCCCGATTTCCTTCAGCAGCTCCAAAGGTTGGCTGCGAGAGGCTATCCGTCGAGGGGGACCGCCGCTGCGTCCCCGCCGGGGGTGGTGATCAGGGCGACCACCCGCTCGGCCAGGTTCGCCTCGTCGCCGGCCATCACCAGGTGCTCGAGCGAGTTCAGCGTCGACTCGACCCACTCGGTGTCGAGCTGCGCCTCGCGCACGGCGCGGTGGATCCGTTTCGCCGCCGTCGGCCGCAGCTCCTCGCCGCTGCCGACCAGCTCCTCGTGCAGCTTCTCCCCCGGTCGCGGCTGGGTGAACTCGACCGCGATCTCGGTCCCCGGCTCGTACCCGGCGAGTCGGATCATGTTGTTGGCCAGGTCGACGATCTTCACCGGCTCGCCCATGTCGAGGACGAAGACCTCGCCGCGGCCGGCGCCGATGTCGCCGGCGCGGATCACCAGCTGCACCGCCTCGGGGATCGTCATGAAGTAGCGGGTCATCTCCGGGTGGGTGACCGTGACCGGCCCGCCGCGCTCGATCTGGCTGCGGAAGATCGGCACGACGCTGCCCGAGGAGGCGAGCACGTTGCCGAAGCGGACGCTGGCGAAACGCGTGCCGGGGTGCTTGTCGCCGGCCGCCTCGACGATCCACTCGGCCATCGCCTTGGAGGCGCCCATCACCGTCTTCGGGTTGACCGCCTTGTCGGTGGAGACGAGGACAAAGCGCTCGACGTCGGAGGCGGCGGCCGTCTCGGCCGTGATCCGGGTCGCGATCGCGTTGTTGCGCACCGCCTCCAGCGGGTTGGCCTCCATCAGCGGCACGTGCTTGTAGGCAGCGGCGTGGAAGACGACGCTCGGCTTGAAGCGCTGCATCGTCTCCAGCATCCGGTGCGGCTCCTTGCAGTCGGCGAGCACCGCCTCGACGCTGGAGAAGTGGCGCTCCTCGACCATCTCGCGCTCGATCTCGAAGAGGTTGTCCTCGGCGTGGTCGAGCATCACCAGCAGGCGCGGGCCGACGCGGGCGATCTGGCGGCAGAGCTCGGAGCCGATCGAGCCCCCGGCCCCGGTGACGAGGACGATGCGGTCGCGCAGGTAGGCGCCGACGCGGTCGAGCTCGACGACGATCGGGTCGCGGCCGAGCACGTCCTCGACCTGCACGTCGCGCAGCTGCTTGTTCAGCTGCACGCCGCCCCGCAGGAGCTCGAACACGGTCGGCAGGGTGCGGACGCGGATCTCGCGCTCGCGGCAGGCGGCCACCACCTTGGCGCGCAGCGTCCCCGGCGCCGAGGGGATCGCGATCACGACCTCGTCGGGCTCGGTCTCGTCGAGGATCGTCTCGATCCGCTCCGTCGTCCCCAGCACCTTGAGGCCGAGCATCCGCATCCCCTGTTTGCGTGCGTCGTCGTCGACGAAGCCGATCGCGGTCGCACCGAGGTTGGGGTTGAGGTTCATCTCGCGGACGACCATCTGGCCGCCCGAGCCGGCGCCGACGACGAGCACCTCGTGGCCCGGCAGGCGGTGGCCGTGGGTGGGGCGCTCGACGATCAGCCGCACGGCGAGGCGGGCGCCGGCGACGAGGAAGAGGGTGAGCATGAAGTCCGTCACCGCGACCGAGCGCGGCAGGCCGGCCTTGAACGGCTGGATGACGGTGAAGAGGACGACGAGGATGCCGCTGGCGACGGCGACGGCGCGGACGATCGTGAGGAAGTCGCGGCCGCTGACGTAGCGCCACCACTTCTGGTAGAGCCCGAAGGCGGCGAAGACCGCGACCTTGCCCGCGGCGACGAAGGCGACCGCCTGCAGGAAGAGGGTCTCGTAGCGGGCCGGCAGGCCTTCGTCGAGGAAGCGCAGGCGGAACGCCAGGTAGAAGGCCAGGGCGACGAGCAGTGCGTCGGCGGCGGCCTGCAGTACCCGGTTGCGATAGACGGGGTGGTTCAACCGGTGCATGGGGCGCTGCGATTTTAGATGGTGTTCGGCCGGCTCCCTACAATCCCCGCTTCGCGCATGCTCCTCCTCGCCAGCGTCACCGACTTCTTCCTCGACCCGATCGTCAACGCGGGGACTGATTTCATCTCCAGCGCCGGCCTGCCGGCGGTGTTCGTGCTGATGGCGCTGGAGTCCGCCTGCCTGCCGGTGCCGAGCGAGGCGATCATGCTCTTCGCCGGCTCCAGCGTCGCCGCCGGGGAGCTCTCGCTGTT
>DATDBO010000052.1:0-13158 GCA_036524775.1 Solirubrobacterales bacterium | reverse complement strand
CGGGAAGCCGAGCCGCTCCTCGAGGCCGCTGAGCGCGTCGGCGGCGCCGAGCTCGCGGAAGGCGGTCTCGTTGAAGGCGAACCAGTCCGGGGTGGGCACGCCGGCCCCGCGCAGGTCGTGCTTGGCCCAGACCTTGTCCATGCTGCGGGCGCAGGCGGCGACGCCGGGACCGGTGAAGGGAACGCCGAGGATCTCGAGCAGCTCCTGCACGGTGCCGTCCTCGCCGCCGAGGCCGTGCATGGCGACGAAGGCGACGTCGGGCCGTGCCTCGTCGAGCCGCTTGACCAAGTCGCCGCCGGCGTCGATCGAGACGACTTCGTGGCCGAGCCGCTCGAGCGCGTCCTCGACCCGGGCGCCGGAGCGCAGCGAGACGCCGCGCTCGAGCGAGCGGCCGCCCTTGAGCACGGCGACCTTCAAGCCGAGCCCTCGCCGGTCTTGCGGAAGGGGAGCACGTCGGCGGATCCCTCCTCCTCGCCCGTCGCCGCCGGCTGCGCCTCGGGCTCGGGCACCGCTTCCTGCTCGCCTGTCAAAGCTCCGTACAGCTCGACCTGCTCGGCGACCGCCTTGCCGATCCGCCGCACGCCCTCGCGGATCTCCACCTCACCCACGCCGGAGAAGTTGAGCCGCATCGAGCTGCGCCCGCGCCCCTCGTCGACGAAGGCGGCCTGGCCGGGGACGAAGGCGACGTCCTCGCGCAGCGCCTTGGCCAGCAGGTCGCCGGTGTCGATGTACTCGGGCAGGGTCGCCCAGATGAAGAGGCCGCCCTGCGGCTCGGTCCAGGTCGCCTGCGCGGGGAAGTGCTCGCGCAGCGCCGCCAGCATCGTGTCGCGCCGACCGCGGTAGATCTCGACCAGGTCGGCGACGTACTCGCGCCAGCGCCCTTCGGCGAAGTACTCGCGGACGAAGTGCTGGGTGAGGGTCGAGGTGCAGAGGTCGGAGGTCTGCTTGCCGAGCACGATCTTCTCCATCACCGGCGGCGGCGCCACCGCCCAGCCGAGGCGGATGCCCGGCGAGAGGATCTTGGAGAACGTGCCGACGTAGATGACGAAGTCCCCGCCGTCGAGCTGGTAGAGCGGCGGCAGCGGCTCGCCGGCGAAGCGCAGCAGGCCGTAGGGGTTGTCCTCGACGACGAGCAGCTCGCGCTGCCGCGCCAGCTCGACCAGACGCCGCCGCCGCTCGAGCGACATCGTCACCCCGGCGGGGTTCTGGAAGCTCGGCACCGAGTAGACGAATTTGGGCCGTCGGCCCTCGCCGTCGAGCCGCGTGAGCACTTCTTCCAGCTGCTCGATCCGCATCCCCTCGGCATCGCACTCGATCTGGATCGTCTCCGCCTGGTAGCTGCAGAAGACCGGCACCGCGCCCGGGTAGGTGGGCGCCTCGCAGACGACGACGTCGCCGGGGTCGACCAGCGTCTTGCAGATCAGGTCGATCGCCTGCTGGCCGCCGGTGGTGACGATCACGTCGTCGGGGTCGGGCAGCATGCCCTCCTCGCCCATCACCTCGAGGATGCAATCGACCGTCTCGGCGAAGCCCTCGGTCGGCCCGTACTGGAGCGCCTCCGCGGTCGACTCCTGCGCGATCCGGGTCATCTGCGCGGCGAAGGTCGCGGCGGGGAAGGTCGAGGTGTCGGGCAGGCCGCCCGCCAGCGAGATCACCTCCGGCCGCGCCGTGATCGCCATCAGGTCCCGCATCGCCGAGGAGCGCATCACCCCGGTCCGCGCGGCGAAGAGGCCGGCGTAGCGCTCCAGATCGCGGGTCCGGGTGTGGGCGCGGCGCCGGTGCGGCGTCTCTTCCATCCCTGGAGTGTAGGTTTTTGCCGTGAGCTTCCTCGAGGGAGCCGGGCTGGAGCTCGGCATCGGCATCGCGATCGGCATGCTCGCCGGCACGACCGGCACGCGCGGCTCGGCACGCGGCCGGATGACCGTCCTTGCCGTCGCGATCGGCCTCGCCGTCGGCTTCCTGCTCGCCGGGACGGCCGATCTGGGCAACCTCGCCGGCGCTGTCTTCTGCGCCCTCGGCGCGGTGCTCGGCTGCCTCGTGATCAGCGACGTCGTCAGCGGCGCCGCCCGCCGCGAGGGGGGTCGCGGCGGCGCCCTCGGCTTCCTCGTCTCGCTGGCGGCGCTGGTCGTCGTCGCGGCGGCGCTGCTGTTGCCGCTGCTGACGCTGCTCGTGATCGTCGCGCTGGTCTGGCTGGGCGCCGCCCGGCACCGGCGCGCGCAGCGCAAGCACGCCGGCCTGCGGGTGCTCCGCTAGTCTCGCCTCCCGGCCGCGCTTCATCATTCGCCGAGATGCCGGCGAAGAAGCTCGTCCTCACCTACGTCGACTCGCTGCGGACCGACATGCTCGAACGGGCCGTGCGCGAGGAGCGCGCGCCGACTTTCGGCGCCCTGCTCGAGCGCGGCGTGCTCGTCCCCGACTGCGTCTCCAGCTTCCCCTCGGTGACGCCGGTCGCCTGCGCCGAGATGGTCACCGGGGTGGCCGCCGACCGCCACTGGATCAGCGGCATGAACTGGTACCACCGGCTCGAGCGGCGCTATGTGGAGTACGGGTCCTCGCTCGAGGCGACCCGCACGGTCGGCGTCTTCCGCGCCCTCTACGACCTCGTCTACAACATGAACCTCGCCCACCTCAACCCGGCGGCCGAAACCCTCTTCGAGCGCCTCGGCGACGCCGGCGTGCGCACCGCCTGCACGCCGTTCTTGATCTACCGCGGCCGCCGGCGCCACCAGGTCTCACTCGAGGGGCTGATGCGGCGCGCGGTGGAGACGACGCGGCTCAAGTTCCGCCACCACACCTGGGGGCCGGACGAGCTCTTCTACGGCGAGCTCTACGCCAGCCGCGAGGTGCCCTGCAAGCCGACCTCGATCCCCGGCGGCCGCGACGGCTACTCGGCCTGCTGCGCGGTCGAGCTGGAGCGGGCGGGCGACTACGACTTCCTGCTCCTCTCGCTGCCCGACAACGACAACTACTCGCACCGCCACGGGCCCGAGGCGAGCGTCGAGTCGATCGCCAAGGCCGACCACTGCCTCGGCAAGCTGGTCGAGGCGGGCGGTGGGATGGAGGCATTCCTTGCCGACCACGCGCTGATCCTGCTAGCCGACCACGCCCAGACGCCGGTTTCCCGCGGCCTGCCGCTGGCCGAGCTCCTCGCCCGCGAGTGGACCGTGCTGGCGCCCTCGGACGACCGTCCCGAGCTGGCGCAGCTGGCGGTCAGCCCGACCGGCCGGGCGGCGCACGTCTACGTCTTGCCGGGCGAGGGCGAGCGAGCCGACCCCGACGAGGTGAGGCAGCGGCTCGTGGACACCGAAGGGATCGATTTGGTGTGCCGGCTCGACGGACGGTTCGCGGTGGTTGAGCGCGGCGAGGATCGGCTGAGGTTTCACCCCGGCGGTCCCATCGCTGACTTGCGCGACACGAGCTGGCAGCTGGACGGCGATCCGGGTGCGCTTGCCGGGACCGTCGAGGGCGGCGTCTTTCGCAGCGACGAGTACCCCGACGCGCTTGCCCGCGTGCACGCCGCGCTCACGGCGCCCCAGGCAGGCGACTTCATCATCTCCCTTGCGCCGGGCTACGAGGCGGTCGACTGGGGAGGGGTCAGCCACGCGGGTGGCGGCAGCCACGGCTCGCTGCATGCCGGCGACTCGCTGGGCCCGCTCCTGTTCGTCGGCTGTGGACCCAAAGATGCCGGCGAGCGCGAGCAGTGGACGCTGCGCGACGTGGCGCCGGTGGTGCTCAATCACTTCGGGGTGATGTGAGGAGCCGGGGGATGGCACGACAGTGCCCACCACCGCCTTCGGCGGTGGAATCTGGGGCCGCTTCGCGGCGGGAATCACCTTGCCGGGGCCGCTTCGCGAGGCACTCTCGTGCCATCCCCCGGCTCCTTATCCCACTCGTACTTCTGACCGCATCCCCGGCGCAGGCCTCGGAAGTGAGTGCATCCGAAGCGGTGCGGGCGGCTGATCGGGACGCGAAGGTGGTCGAGGAGCGGGAGGAGAGCGGGGGGTTGACGCACAGCGCGTCGATGGTGGATGGGAGCTGGGAGGTGGCGTACTTCGACGGGGTGGACCAGGTGGCGGTGGCGATCGTCGATCCGCGCAGCGGCGAGGTGCGCGAGTCGTGGACGGGATATCAGGTGCTGTGGAAGATGGCGCGGGGGTACGAGGGGGCGTTCGGGCACAAGCTGAATGCGCCGTACGTGTTCCTGCCGTTGTGTGTGTTGTTTTTGATCGGCCTGATCGATTGGCGGCGGCCCTGGCGGGTGGCGACGCTCGATCTGGTGGTGTTGCTGGGGTTCGGGGTGTCGAACTACTTCTTCAACCGTGCCGAGGTCGGCGTCTCGGTGCCGCTGGTCTACCCGGTGCTGCTCTACCTGCTCGGGCGGGCACTGTGGATCGGGCTGCGCGGCCGGGGCGAGGGGCTGCGGCCGGTCTGGCCGGCTGCGTGGCTGCTGATCGTCGCACTCTTCCTGATGGGCTTTCGCGTCGGCCTCAACATGAGCGACTCCGGGGTGATCGACGTCGGCTACGCGGGGGTGGTCGGCGCCGATCGGATCGCCCACGGCGAGCCCGTCTACGACAACTTCCCGCCCGACGTCTCGCAGGGGGACACCTACGGCCCGACCAATTACCTCGCCTACGTCCCCACCGAGCTGATCTGGTCCTGGCAGGGCAGCTGGGACGACCTCCCCGCCGCCCACGGCGCAGCGGTCGCCTTCGACCTGGCGGCCTTCTTCCTGCTGATCTGGCTCGGCCTCCGCATCCGCCCCGGCCCCGCGGGCCGCAAGCTCGCCGCCACCCTTGCCTTCGGCTGGGCTGCCTACCCGTATACCGCCTACGCGTTGGAGTCGAACTCGAATGACACGCTGGTCGCCGCGCTCCTGGTAGCGGTGCTCTTAGCCTCGGCGCGACCCGCCGCCCGCGGCGTCTTCGCAGCCCTCGCGACCCTGACCAAGTTCGCCCCCATCGTCCTGACCCCGATGCTCGCTACCTACCGGGCCCGCCCGCGGACCACTGCACTCTTCGTCGTCGCCTTTCTCGCAACGGCCGCGCTCCTCTTGCTCTGGCCCGCGATCGACCCGGGCCTGCGCGCCATCTACGACCGCACCATCGCTTACCAGTCCGACCGCGACTCCCCCTTCAGCATCTGGGGACAGGTGAACCTGGACCCGCTTCGAATCGCAATCCTTGCAGTGACGGGAGCGTTGGCGATCGCCTTTGCCTTCATTCCCCGCCGCAAGACGCTCGTGCAGGTAGCCGCTCTGAGCGCCGCTCTACTGATCGGCCTTCAGCTGACGGCCCAACACTGGTTCTACCTCTACATCGTCTGGTTCTATCCTCTCTTCCTGGTCGCCCTGTCCGGGGACATTAGAGAGGACAAATTTAGGCCCCAAAATCTGTAAACGCCTCTATAATGGGGTATCAATGGCAGAGAGGCAGACTCTCATACCGACGGTCGGGCGGACCTATGAGGAAACTCATCCGTGGATCGATTTCCGGCTGGATCTCAGGAAAGCGCCGCCGGAACTGTGGATGTTGCTCGGCGAGGCGAGCTCGAAGATCGCTCACGTCGCCGGATCATTGCTCAATCCGGACGTGGCTCGGGAGATGCACAACGTCTATCTGACGAAGGGCGTCCTGGCCACGACGGCGATTGAGGGAAACACGCTCTCCGAGGAGGAGGCGAGGCGGAGGGTAGAGGGACATCTCGATCTGCCGCCTTCGCGGGAGTATCTGGGACGGGAGATTGACAACATCATTGCCGCTTACAACCAGATCAAAGATGAGCTTGTGGCCGGCGCGGCTCCACCGATGAGCAGGTCGACTATCGAGAACTACAACCGCCTCATCCTCAAAGACCTCGAACTGGAAGAGGGCGTTGTCCCGGGCGAGTTTCCGGAGCACGCAGTCGAGGTCGGCGGCTATCTTGGAGCCCCGCGAGAGGACCGCGCATTCCTGTTGGACCATCTTTCGGAGTGGCTCAACGGGCCCGACTTCACTCCACCCGGCTCTGGCTGGGAGCGGCCGATGGCACTGATCAAGGCCATCCTTGCCCATCTCTACATCGCCTGGATCCATCCGTTCGGAGACGGGAACGGCCGAACCGCGCGCCTGATGGAGCTTCGGATACTGCTCGAAGCCAGCGTCCCCACGCCGGCAACCCATCTTCTCAGCAATCACTACAACCAGACCCGGAGCGAGTACTACCGACAGCTTCGCCTGGCTAGCAGGGGGAACACCGAGGTGCTGTCCTTTGTCCGCTACGCGCTCCAGGGCTTTGTTGATGGTCTTCGCGAGCAGCTCGACAAGATTCGCGAGCAGCAGTTCGCCGACCGTTGGGAGCAGTACGTCTATCAGCAGTTCGGCCGAACCAAGAGCCAGGCACAGCTGCGCCAACGCCAGCTCGTGCTCGAGATGTCCGAGTTCGATCGCCCGCTGTCTCGGGAAGAGCTGCCAAGGCTGAGCGCGGGGCTGTTCGAGATGTACGTCGGCAAGACCGACAAGACGGTCTCCAGAGACATCAACGCCGTCGTAAAGATGGGCCTCGTCCGCCGTCAGCCAGATGGCTACATCCCGAACAAGCGCGTGATCGAGGCCTTCCTACCGGTGATGGCCGAGGCGAACGAACTCTAGGGAGCGGGAACCATGATCTGCTCGATCGAGTCAGCCAGCCCCCGCTTGTTCACCTCGACCACGGCACCCATCACCCAGACGTCCTCCTCCGCCGTCTCGAAGCGGACCGGCATCTGAGTCTTCATCGCTTCCAGCACCTGCTCAGGTTTGACCCCGAGCACGCTGGTGCGCGAGCCGGTCATGCCGACGTCGGAGATGAAGGCGGTTCCGCCTGGCAGCACGCGTGCGTCGGCGGTCGGCACGTGGGTGTGGGTGCCGAAGACGGCGGCGACGCGGCCGTCGAGGTGCCACCCGATTGCGACCTTCTCGCTGCTCACTTCGGCGTGGAAGTCGACGATGACGCAGTCGGCCTCGATCCGCTCGAGGATCGCGTCGACCTCGTGGAACGGCAGGCGGGCGACCTGGAGCCCGATCGCGCCGCTGAGGTTGACGACGCCGATCCGCATCCCGCCCGCCTCGACGACGACGTGACCCCTGCCGGGGTTCGCATGTGGGTAGTTGGCGGGCCGGATCACTCGCTCGGCGCGATCGAGGAACTCGTAGGCCTCGCGGTGCCGGTAGACGTGGTTGCCGGTGGTGATCACGTCGGCGCCCGCCTCGAAGAGGGCGCCGGCCGTCTTCTCGGTGATCCCCATCCCCCCGGCCGAGTTCTCGCCGTTGACGATCGTGAAGTCCGGCGCGTGCCGCTCGCGCAGCTCCGGCATCGCCGCCGCCAGCCCCCGCCTGCCCGGTTTGCCGACGACGTCGCCGATGAACAGAACCCGCATCTCTGGGACCCTATCCCGCGTGGCTCCGGGTGATGGGCAGATACCGATCTTCGTCTTCGACTCGCGCGAGGAATTCATGCCGGTCGCGGTCGAGAGCGTCGAGGCTCTTGGCGCCGAGATCGTCAATCCCGACGACTCCGACGGGGGCCGCGTCGCCCTCGACGATCTCCCGGCCGACGGCGGCTGGATGAACCTCCCACCCGACCCGCGCAGCTACGAGGCGGGGATGCAGAGGGAGTTCGGCGGCGTCGGATACCGCCGCTCGATCGAGGGCGGCGGCCTCACCTGGGTCCAGTACTGGCTCTGGTACCTCTACAACCCGAAGAAGGTCGTGGTCACCGGCAACCACGAGGGCGACTGGGAGTTCGTTCAGGTCGGCTACGCCGGGGACCAACCCGTCTGCATGACCACGTCGCAGCACCGCTCCGGTGGGTCGAGGATGTGGTGGGAGATCGAGAAAGAGGAGGGCAGGCCGGTCGTCTACGTGGCGCTCGGCTCGCACGCGAATTACTTCAAGCGGGTGAACCAGCTTCCCGAGGTCGGCGATGACGGCGACGGAAAGGGCGCCCGCCTGGACGACCTCGAATGGCGCGAGTTCGGGACGTGGGCGAGCTGGCCGGGACAGTGGGGCAACTCGCGCGGCCAGGGCCACTCGCCGGACTCCCCCGCGAGCCAGGGCGACCGCTGGCACAAGCCGCACCGCTACCACGGCAAGGCCCGGCATCAGCTCTGACCGGGCGGAGCGGGGGTGAGGCTCAGACCGCCGCGAAGCGGCGCAGGGCGAGGCGGGCGATCGCCAGATAGGCGAGGGTGAGCGCCGCCAGGTGCAGCAGCGGACCGCCGATCCCGGGCCCGGTCGAGTCGAGCGCCGCGGTCATCGCCTGCAGCGTCGGCTTGAAGGGGAAGAGCGCCGTGACCAGTCGGATCGCGTCGTAGAGGGTGTCCCCTACCGCGCCCGAGGGAACGAGCGAGAGCAGCGCCACGGGCAGCGAGACCATGAAGGCGAGCAGCGAGACCGAGCGCACGTCGCGCGCCGCCGCGCCCAACGCCGCCCCGGCCGCCCCGAGCCCGGCCGCTCCGGCGAGGATCGCCGCCGGCCAGAGGCCGAAGCGCTCCCACTCGAGCGAGACGAACAGCCCCACTCCGGCCAGCATCAGCAGGGTCACGACCAGGCCCACCGCCATCCCCAACCCGACCTTCTCGCCGAGCAGCGCCGCGCGCGAGACGAGCCCGCCGGTGAGCCGCGGGAAGGTGTTCTCCTCGCGCTCCAGAGCCAGCGACCCGGCGACGAGAAGCAGGGTGACGAAGGTCAGCGTCAGCGTCGCGGCGACGGCGATCGCGAAGACGTCCAGCGGCGGCGTCGGCGCGCTGACCGATTGCCTGTCGACGACGATCGGCTGCGCCAGCCGGTCGATCAAGGGCGCGGTGGCGCCGAGGTTGTCGCGGGCGAGCGTGGCGAAGCGGATCACGCGGTCGAGCTCGTCGTGCAGCGCCGCCGGCACCGCCGGCCGCAGCGATCGCAGGATGGCCGCGGCATTGCGCAGGCCGAGGATCCCGACCCGCGTGCCGAGCACGTCGACCTTGCCCCCGTCGACGACCAAGCCGAGATAGCGGCTGCCTTCGGCGGCGATCTGGCGGGCGATGAAGGTGTTCGCTTCCGCCAGCAGGACCTTGATCCGGTCGTCGACCAGCCGTGCCTTGACCGGGTCCTCTTCATTGACGATCACATCGACTTCCGGCGTCTCGGGGGTCGGCGTCCCCAGCGAGTTGAAGCGGTCGATCAGGTCGGCGGGCAGGATCAGCGCCGCCAGCACGTCGCCCTCGCGGACCTTCGCTTCGGCCGCCGCCCGGCTCGCCACGTCGACGCACTCGACCCGCCGGCAGATCTGCTCGTTGACGCCGACCGCGGGCAGCCTGCCGTTGCCGGCCGCGAGCCGCGAGCCGGGCGGGATCTCGTTGAGGAACGCCACCTGGGGCTTGCCCGGGTCGCGCGAGATCGCGAAGCCGATCAGGAGTGCGATCAGCACCGGCCAGGCGACCAGCAGCGCGGCCTGCAGCGGCGAGCGGCGGAGGATCTGCAGGTCCTTGAGCAGCAGCCAGCGCATCGCCTAGTGGCCCCGGTGGTGGAGGAAGGCGACGAAGGCGGTCTCGAAGTCGCTACCGGCGGCCTCCGGCGCCTCGCCGCGGACGGCCTCGCGCAGCTCCTCGGCGGAGCCGTCGAAGAGGCTCTCGCCGTCGGCGAGGACGAGCAGCCGCCGCCCGTAGCGCTCGGCCTCCTGGATGTCGTGGGTCGAGAAGACGACGCTGGTGCCGCCACCGGCGAGGCCGGCGACGAACTCCCACAAGCGCGCCCGTTGCCGTGGATCCAGGCCGACGCTGGGCTCGTCCAACAGCAGTACGGCAGGTCGAGCCAGGAGCCCGATCGCAATGTTCACCCGCTGCTGGTTCCCCCCGGAGAGCCGCGCGACCAACTCCCCCCGCCGCTCCTCCAGCCCGGTCAGCGTGAGCATCTCCTCCACCGCCGCCCGAGGTTCCTCACGCTTCTCCAGCCGCGCGAACAGCAACAAATTCTCCTCGACGGTCAACCGCCGATACAGGGCAGCCTGCTGCGGCACCCAGCCGACATTGCCGTTGGGCGACGAAACCTCACCCGCGTCCGGCCTGACCGTCCCCGCAAGTATCGAAAGGAGCGTGGTCTTGCCGGCTCCGTTCGGGCCAATCACCCCCACCAGCTCTCCCGGAGCTGCGGAGAAGTCAACTCCCCTGAGTGCTTCCCGCTCCCCATATCGCTTGACCAGTCCCCGCGCCTCCACGCCGGAGACGGTACTGGCCCGATCTTGAGCGGATATTAGATACGGCTTGTGAGGAGGGGTTGGGTGGCCTCCGAATGTGCCTCGCGAAGCGGCGCCCCGGCGGGTGATCCCGGCGGCGAAGCCGCTCAGACATAGTGAGCGAGCGGAGCGAGCGAACATAGGCACAGGCGGAGGCCACCCAACCCCTCCCCCTAGAATCGCCCCCAATGCCTTTCCCAAGCACCCGCATGCGCCGCATGCGCCGCAGCGAGACCCTGCGTGGCCTCATCCGCGAGACCGAGCTGAGCCCGGCCGACCTGATCCAGCCGCTCTTCGTCGTCGCCGGCGAGGGGGTGCGCGAGGAGGTCCCGGCGATGCCCGGCGTCGAGCGCTTCTCCATCTCCGAGCTGGTCGCCGAGGCGACCGAGGTCGCCGCCGCCGGGATCGGCGCCGTGCTCCTCTTCGGCGTCCCCGCCGACAAGGACGAGACCGGCTCGGGCGCCTACGACGACGAGGGCGTCGTGCAGATGGCGGTGCGGGCGCTGAAGGAGGCCCACCCCGAGCTGACCGTGATCACCGACGTGTGTCTGTGCGCCTACACCTCGCACGGCCACTGCGGCTTCGTCCGCGACGGCGAGGTCGACAACGACCTTACGGTCGAGCTGCTGGCCAAAACCGCCATCTCCCACGCCGAGGCCGGCGCCGACGCGGTGGCGCCTAGCGACATGATGGACGGCCGGGTCGGCGCGATCCGCGGGCAGCTCGACGAGGAGGGCCACGCCGGCACCCCGATCGTCGCCTACAGCGCCAAGTACGCCTCCGCCTTCTACGGCCCCTTCCGCGACGCCGCCGAGTCGACCCCCGAGTTCGGCGACAGGCGCGGCTATCAGCTCGACCCCGCCAACGCCGCCGAGGCGGTGCGCGAGGCGAAGCTCGACCTCGAAGAGGGCGCCGACATGCTGATGGTCAAGCCCGCGGTCCCGTACCTGGACGTCGTGCGGCGGGTGAAGGAGGAGACCGGGGCGCCCGTTGCCGCATACCATGTCTCCGGCGAGTACTCGATGCTGAAGGCGGCAGCCGCCAACGGCTGGATCGACGAGCGCCAAGCGGTGCTCGAGACGCTGACCTCGATCCGCCGCGCAGGCGCCGACGCGATCGCCACCTACTACGCGAAGGAGGCAGCCGGATGGCTGTGAAGGTCCCGCAGTCAAAGGCGCGCTCGCGCAGGGACGGGGCGGCGATCCCGCTCGACGAAACCGACAAGCGGCTGATGAACCTGCTGCAGTCGAGCTTCCCGCTCGACCCCGAGCCCTTCGCCCTGCTCGCTTCAGAGGCCGAGCTGGAGCTGGACGACGTCCTCGCGCGCACCCGCCGCCTGCTCGAGGGGCGGATCATCCGCGAGATCACGCCGATCTTCGACACCCGCGCGCTCGGCTACGACTCGATGCTGGTCGCCGCCAAAGTCGACGCAGAGCACCCCCAGCGCGCCGCGGCGGCGGTCAACGCCCACCCGGGCGTCTCGCACAACTACCTGCGCACCCACGACTTCAACCTCTGGTTCACGATCGCCGTGCCGCCCGACTCGGAGCTGGGCATGGACGGCACGCTGGAGGCGCTGATGCGGCAGACCGGCGCCGAGTCGATGCGCCAGCTGCCCACCCTGACCCTGTTCAAGATCAACATGAACCTGGAGATGGAGAAGGGCACCGAGGCGCTCGCCGCCGCGGTCGAGGCGGCGCCCCCGCGCGAGCTGGAGCGACAGCCCTACGACGAGGACGACGTCGTGACGATCCGGGCGATGCAGGGACCGATGGAGGCGGTCGAGCGACCCTACGACGCCGCAGCGGCCGAGCTCGGCATCGCGACCGAGGAGCTGCTCGAGCGCTTGCGTGGGATGGTCGACCGCAAGCTGCTGCGCCGCGTCGCGGCGATCCTCTACCACCGTCGCGCCGGCTTCTCGGCCAACGGGATGGGCGTCTGGAAGGTGCCCGAGGGGGAGATCCTCGAGACCGGCCTGCGGATGGCCTCCTTCCGCGGCATCTCCCACTGCTACCAGCGGCCGACCTACGAGGACTGGCCCTACAGCGTCTTCACCATGGCCCACGGCCGCTCCAAGGAAGAGTGCGACGCGATCCTCGACTCGATCGCCGCCGAGTGCGGCATGGGTTTCGACGACCGCGCCACGCTCTACTCCTCGACCGAGTACAAGAAGATCCGCCTGCACTACTTCACCGACGACTACGCGCGGTGGGAAGCTGAACACTCGTAGCTCGGAGCTGTACGAGCGGGCACTGCGGGTCCTACCGGGCGGTGTGAACAGCCCGGTGCGGGCGATGCGGCAGATCGACCGCGAGCCGATCTTCGTCGAGCGCGGCGAGGGCTGCGAGCTGGTCGACGTCGACGGCAACCGCTACGTCGACTGGGTCTGCTCCTGGGGCCCGCTGATCCTCGGCCACGCCCACCCCGACGTGGTCGCCGCCGTCGGCGATGCCGCCGCGCGCGGGACCAGCTACGGCGCCGCGACCGAGGCCGAGGTCGAGCTGGCCGAGGAGGTCGCCGGCCGCGTCCCCTCGGTCGAGATGCTGCGCATGACCAGCTCCGGCACCGAGGCGGCGATGGGGGCCGTGCGGCTCGCCCGCGCCGTCACCGGGCGCGAGGTCGTGGTCAAGTTCGCCGGCGCCTACCACGGCCACTCCGACGGCCTGCTCGCCGACGCCGGATCGGGCCTGGCGACGCTCGCCGTGCCGGCGACCCCCGGGGTCACGGCGGCGCAGGCGGCAGGCACCGTGGTCGTCCCCTGGAACGATCGCGAGGCGGTTTCCCGCGCACTCGCCGACCACCCGGTCGCCGCGGTGCTCGCCGAGCCGTTGCCCGCCAACATGGGCGTCGTCCCCGCGGAGGACGGCTTCCTCGAGCTCCTCCGCGACGCCACGCGCGACGCCGGCGCGCTGCTCGTCTTCGACGAGGTGA
>DATDBO010000051.1:0-5984 GCA_036524775.1 Solirubrobacterales bacterium | reverse complement strand
GTCTCGTCGGTGCGGCTGGTCCCCTCGACGAGGACCTCCATCTCACGGCCGACGAAGCGCTGGGCCCGTTCGCCGGCGCGCCTCTGGACCAGCTCGACGAGGCGTTCCATGCGCTCGACCTTGACCGGGTGCGGGACCTGGTCGCCGAGCCCCGCGGCCTCGGTTTCGCGGCGCGGGGAGAAGATGAACGTGAACGCGGAGTCGTAGCGCACCTGCTCGACCACCTCCATCGTCTCCTCGAACTCGGCCTCCGTCTCGCCCGGGAAGCCGACGATGATGTCGGTGGTGATCGCGCAGTCGGGCACGTGCTCGCGGATCAGCGCGACGCGGTCCATGTAGCGCTGCCTGTCGTAGGTGCGGCGCATGCGCTTGAGGATCGCGCTCGATCCCGACTGCAGCGGCAGGTGGATGTGCTCGCAGAGCGCCGGCAGCTCGGCGTGGGCGCGGATCACGTCCTCCTTCATGTCCTTCGGGTGCGGGCTGGTGTAGCGGATCCGCTCGATGCCCTCGACCGCGTCGATCCGGGCGAGCAGGTCGGCGAAGCCGATGCGCGTCGCCGGCGGCAGGTCGCGGCCATAGCTGTTGACGTTCTGCCCGAGCAGGGTTACCTCGAGCACGCCGTCGGCGGCCAGCGCCTCCGCCTCGGCGACGAGCTCGGCCTGGTCGCGGCTCTCCTCCCGCCCGCGGGTCGAAGGGACGATGCAGTAGGCGCACTTGCAGTTGCAGCCCTGGGAGATCTGCAGCCAGCCCTGGAACTCGCGCTCGCGGCGCGCCGGCAGATGCCCGGAGAAGTCCTCGAACTCGAAGTAGCCCTGTGCGGTGAGCGAGTCGGAGTTGAGGAACTCGGCGAGGCGGTGGATCTGGCCCGGCCCGAAAGCGACGTCGACGAACGGGAAGCGCTCGAAGACCTCCTCCTTGACCGACTGCGCCCAGCAGCCGCCCACGCCGACCACCCGCTCCGGGTCTTCCGACTTCAGCCGCTTGGCCTCGCCCAGGTGGGCGACGAAGCGGTTGTCGGCCGACTCGCGGATCGAGCAGGTGTTGAAGAGGATCACGTCGGCGTCCTCGCGACTCGCAGCCTCCGCGTAGCCGAGCGACTCGAGCATCCCCTGCATCCGCTCGGAATCGTGCACGTTCATCTGACAGCCGAACGTGGTGACGTGGTAGCTGGGCATGGCCCAGAAGGTTAGAGGCCCGAAACCGAGCCGGGAGGCGGTGCTACTCCGCCTCCTCCTTTTCCGCCTCTTCCGTGGCGTGCGGCAGGCCGGCCTCGTGCTCGCGGTGCTCTTCCTCGTGCTGGGAGTGGAGCACGGCGAAGGTGGCCGAGAGCCCGACCAGGGCGACGAACCAAACAGCCACCAGCGGCGCGGCGCGGCCGGGGAACTTCTCGATCCGCAGGCCGAGGAAGGTGAAGACGACCGCCGACACGGCGAGCACGCCGCCGGAGACGTAGAAGATCAATTCGTAGTCCATGCGCGCGGCATCCTATCCACTCCCGCCGACTCCGCATCGAGGCCCTCAGCGGGCGTAATTCGTCGCGCGGCTCTCGCGGATCACGGTGACCTTGATCTGGCCCGGGTAGGAGATCTCGCGCTCGATCGCGGCGGCGATCTCGTGGGAGATCAGGGCCGCCCCCTCGTCGTCGACCTCGCCGGGATCGACCATCACCCGCATCTCGCGGCCGGCCTGCATCGCGTAGACCCGCTCCACTCCCGCGTGGCGGGAGGCAAGCGCCTCGAGGTCCCGGAGGCGGGCGACGTACCCCTCCAGCGTGTCCCCGCGGGCGCCGGGCCTCGCCCCGGAGAGGGCGTCGGCAGCCTGGACGACGACCGCCTCGACCGTGCGCGGCTCGACCTCGTCGTGGTGCGCCTCGATCGCGTGGGCGACCACCTCGCTCTCGCCGTGGCGACGGGCGAGGCGGGCGCCGACCAGCGCGTGCGACCCATCTTCCTCCTGGTCGACCGCCTTGCCGACATCGTGCAGGAAAGCCGCCCGCCGGGCGATGTCCGCGGCGGCGCCGAGCTCCAGTGCGATCAGCGAAGCGAGGTAGGAGGACTCGACCAGGTGGCCGAGCACGTTCTGCCCGTAGCTGGTGCGGAACTGCAGCCTGCCGAGCAGGTCGATCAAGCGCGGGTGGAGGCCGTTGACGTTCGCGTCGAGGGCCGCGCGCTCGCCCTCTTCGACGATCCGCTCCTCGACCTCGCGCGATGCCTGCTCGAAAGCCTCCTCGCAACGGGCGGGATGGATGCGGCCGTCGGCGATCAGCCGTTCGAGCGTCAGGCGGGCGACCTCGCGACGCATCCCGTCGAAGCACGAGATGCGCACCGCCGACGGCGTGTCGTCGACGATCACGTCGACGCCGGTGAGCTGCTCGAGGGCGTGGATGTTGCGCCCCTCGCGACCGATGATCCTGCCCTTCATCGCGTCGTTGGGCAGGTGGACGAGCTGGGTGGACGTGCGGGCGACGTAGGGTGCGGCGAGCCTCTGCGTCGCCGTGGCGAGGATCCGCTGGGCACGGCGATCGGCCTCGAGCCGCGTCTCCTCCTCGATCTTGCGCAGGGCGAGGCCGGCATGGCGCCGAGCCTCCTCCTCGACCTCGTCGAGCAGCACCTGTCGTGCCTCCTCGGCGGTCAACGAGGAGATCCGCTCCAGTTCGGCACGCCGCAGCTCGGCGAGCTGCGCGTCCAGCGCCTCCAACCGGCCAAGCACCGGATCGGGTGCCGAGCCGTTGCCGCGTGACCACGTCCACGGCGGCAAGCTGAATTTCATCTACGCCCCAGGGTACTCCTGGGGGCGTGTTTGTCTAATCGGCTACGCGGCCTGCGCCTCGGCGACAGGTGGCTCCTCGGTTGCGGCCGGCTGCTCCTCGGCCACGGGAACGGCCCCCTCGGCGCCGATGCCGAGCGCGGCGCGGATCTTGGCCTCCAGCTCGCTCGCTATCTCGGGGTTCTCGGCGAGGAACTGTTTGGCGTTGTTGCGCCCCTGGCCGAGCCGCGTCTTGCCGTAGGAGAAGAACGAGCCCGATTTCTGCACCAGGTCGTGCTCGATGCCGAAGTCGAGCAGGCCGCCCTCGCGCGAGATGCCGACGCCGTACTCGATGTCGAACTCGGCCTGGCGGAAGGGCGAGGCGACCTTGTTCTTGACGACTTTGACCCGCACCCGGTTGCCGACCGCCTCGGTCCCCTCCTTGAGGGTCTCGATGCGGCGGATGTCGAGCCGCTGCGAGGAATAGAACTTCAGCGCCCGCCCGCCCGGCTGCGTCTCCGGCGAGCCGAACTGGACGCCGACCTTTTCGCGGATCTGGTTGGTGAAGAGGCAGACGGTGTTGGTGCGGTTGAGGTTGCCAGCCAGTTTGCGCATCGCCTGCGACATCAGCCGCGCCTGCAGGCCGACGGTGGTGTCGCCGATCTGGCCGTCGAGCTCGGCTTTCGGCGTCAGCGCCGCGACCGAGTCGATCGCGACCACGTCGATCGCGGCGGAGGCGATCAGGCGGTCGGCGATCTGCAGCGCCTGCTCGCCGTAGTCGGGCTGGGAGACGAGCAGCTCGTCGGTGTCGACGCCGATCTTGCGGGCGTAGGACGGGTCGATCGCGTGCTCGGTGTCGATGAAGGCGCAGATCCCGCCGCGGCTCTGGGCTTCGGCGATGATGTGGTAGATCAGCGTCGTCTTGCCCGAGGACTCGGGACCGAAGATCTCGACGATCCGCCCGCGCGGCACGCCGCCGATGCCCAGCGCCAGGTCGAGCGCGAGCGCCCCGGTCGGGATCGCCGGGATCTTGATCGTCGCGTCGGCGCCGAGGCGCATCAGCGCACCCTGGCCGAAGTCGCGCTCAATCTGGGTCACGGCCGCTTCCAGCGCCGCGTCCTTCGCCTTCGCCTCTTTCGCCGAGGCGTCTTTCAGAGCCGCTTTCTTGTCTGCCATCTCTTTCACCTCACTGCCGCCCACCTGCGGGCAGCTCGACTTGCGCCAGCGGGGTGTACTGCGCACCCTGCGGCTGGAGTTGCGAAAGGTAGAGCGTCAATCGGACGCCACAGAACGTCCGGGAAAGATCTTTCGGCAGCGCTCCGGGGGGCTTCGAAACCCGCGCCGGCCGCTTCGAGCCGCGTTCCTCGCGCCGCACCCTGGCGACGGTCACGTGCGGCCAGAAAGGGCGCTTCTCAGGCTCGTACAGCCGCGCCGCGACCAGCCGCTCCTGCAGCCCGGCCTGCAAGGCGATCGTGCCTGAGGAGTCGACGGGCAGGGCGAAGAGGCGCGGCCGCCCCCGCTCCGGTCGCGGCGCCGGGTCGCCGAGCTCGATCGTCGGCGCCGGCCCACCGCTCGCGGCGACGATCTCCTCCAGCCGCGGGATCTCCTTCTCCGCCGTCCAGCCGAGGAAGGCGAGGGTGACGTGCAGCGACTCGGCCGGGACCGGGCGCAGCGCCGGATCGGCGAGCGCCTCGAGGCCCCACGCCGCGATCCTCGCACGCACGGAGTCGAGCAGGTCGAGGGCGACGAACAACCGCGCCCGCGGGCTCTTCAACCTCTCCTTCGCCATCGCGGCGACCATAGGCGGTCCCGACGCGCGAGTTGCGCGTCAAGTGCAAAAAGTGCGTGCCGCCTTCCCCTACAGAGGCGCGTCGTGGTCGCCAAGCAGGGTGCGCAGCAGGTGCATGGCGACCAGGGCGGAGCGCTCGCGGACGTCCTCGCGGCCGCCGGGGATGACCGGGTCGCGGGCGATGCTCGTGCCGTCGGCGAGACGAGCGTCGAAGCAGACGTAGCCGACCGGCTTCTCCTCGCTGCCCCCGTCGGGCCCGGCGATGCCGGTGATCGCGACGGCGACGTCGGCGTCGAAGCGCTCCAGGGCGCCGCGCGACATCGCCTCGGCGACCTCAGCCGAAACCGCCCCGTGTCGCTCGATCAGCGTCGGGTCGACGCCGAGCAGCTTGGCCTTGGCCTCGTTCGAGTAGGTGACCGCGCCGCCGGCGAAGTAGGCGGAGGCTCCGGGCAGGTCGGTGATCCGCGCCGCCAGCAGGCCGCCGGAGCAGGACTCGGCCACGGCCAGCTTGCGGTCTTGCAGCAGCCTTGCCAGCTGCGCGTCGATCGTCTCGCCGTCGAGGCTGAAGAGGTGGCGGGTGTGGCGGTCGACGAGACCGGCGCGCACGGCCTCGGCGACCGGCGCCGCCTCGGCTCGGTAGCGCACGTCGATCTCGATCTCGCCGCGACGCAGGCAGGTGGTGATCTCGACCTCGCCGAGCTCGACGCCGCCGGCCTCCATCTCGCGCAGGCTCATGGCGATCTCCGACTCGGGGATGCCGAACATGCGCACGGTGTAGGAGAGCAACGGCGTCGCGCGGGCGAGGATCGCCTGCACAGGCCGCGACTCGACCGCCCGCGGCCACATCGGCCGCAGCTCGCGCGGCGGGCCGGGGAGCACGACCACCACCCGGCCGTCGGCCGGCACGACGAGGCCCGGTGCCGTGCCGACCGGGTCGAGCGACAGCGATCCCTCGGGAATCATCGCCTGCTTGCGGTTCGCCTCCCGCACCGCCTCCTCGTCGAAGCTGAAGCGACGGGCGAAGTTGCGCAGGATCGCGGCGATCTTCTCCTCCATCTCCTCGTCCAGGTAGAGGTCGACGCCGGCGAAGCGGGCGACGATCTCGGCCGTCAGGTCGTCGGCGGTGGGCCCCAGCCCGCCCGAGGTCACGATCAGGTCCATCCCCTCGCCGGCCATGAAGCGCAGCGCTGCCTCAAGGTCCTCGGGCCGGTCGCCGACGACGAGGATGTGGGCGACCTCGACGCCCAGCCCGGCCATCTGCTCGGAGAGCCAGGGGCCGTTGCGGTCGGCGATCCGCCCGGTCAGCACCTCGGTGCCGGTGACGACGATCCCCGCCCTGACGGGGCTCATTCGCAGTCTGGCCTTTCGCCCTCTTCCAGCGCGATCAGCTCGCCGCTGCTGTCGATCCTGTATCCCACGGGACTGGAGCTTGGCGGAATCTCGGCGCGCT
>DATDBO010000050.1:0-8311 GCA_036524775.1 Solirubrobacterales bacterium | reverse complement strand
AGATGGGCACCAACGGCGCCGCGGGCCACGCGGTCGAGTACGCGGGCGAGGTGATCCGCGGCTTCACGATGGAGCAGCGCATGACCGTCTGCAACATGACGATCGAGGGCGGCGGCCGCGCCGGGATGATCGCTCCCGACGAGACGACCTTCGAGTGGGTGCGCGGCAAGCCCGCCGCACCGGCCGACTTCGACGCCGCGGTCGAGCGCTGGAGGCAGCTCCCGACCGACCCCGGGGCGAGCTTCGACTGCGAGGTCGAGATCGACGCCGCCGGCATCTCGCCGATGGTCACCTGGGGGACCAATCCCGGGATGGTGGTCGAGGTGACCGACTCGGTCCCCGACCCGGCCGCGATGGAGTCTCCCGCCGACCGCGAATCGGCCGAACGGGCGCTCGCCTACATGGCGCTCCGGCCCGGCACGCCGATGACCGAGGTCGCGCCCGAACGCGTCTTCATCGGCTCCTGCACCAACTCGCGGATCGAGGACCTGCGCGAGGCCGCCGCGATCGTCGACGGCCGCAAGGTCGCCGGCTCGGTGCGGGCAATGGTCGTGCCCGGCTCCCAGCAGGTCAAGGCGGTCGCCGAGGAGGAGGGCCTGCACGACGTCTTCCGCTCGGCCGGGTTCGAGTGGCGCGAGGCGGGCTGCTCGATGTGCCTCGGCATGAACCCCGACATCCTGATCGAGGGCGAGCGCTGCGCCTCGACCTCGAACCGCAACTTCGAGGGTCGCCAGGGCAAGGGCGGGCGCACCCACCTGGTCAGCCCGCGGATGGCAGCCGCCGCCGCGATCGAAGGCCACTTCGTCGACATCAGGGATTGGAGCTGAGAATGCGACCGATAGACGTGATCGAGGGCAAGGTTTCGGTCTTGGACCGGGCCGACGTCGACACCGACCAGATCATCCCCAAGCAGTTCCTCAAGCGAGTCGAGCGGACCGGCTTCGGCGAGTTCCTCTTCTACGACTGGATCCGCGACGGCGAGATCGAGCTGGAGCCCAACCCGATCCTCCTCGCCGGTCGCAACTTCGGCTGCGGCTCCTCGCGCGAGCACGCCCCCTGGGCGCTCGAGGACTTCGGCTTCGAGGCCGTCGTCGCGCCCTCCTTCGCCGACATCTTCTACGTCAACTGCACCAAGATCGGCCTGCTGCCGGTGGTGCTCGACGAGGAGCGCTGCCGCGCGGTCGCCGAGGCGGGCGAGGCGCGGATCGACGTCGACGACCAGACGGTGACCTGCGCCGGCGGCGTCTTCGAGTTCGAGATCGAGCCCGACGTCAAGCACCGCCTGCTCAACGGGCTCGACGACATCGGCATCACGCTGGAGTCCGCCGGCGCGATCGACGAGTTCGAGTCCGGCGAGGCCGCGGCGCGCGGCCCGGTCACGACGGCGCTCTGAGCGGGCGCCCGGTGGAGCGAGCGATCAACACCGGCCCGCGCGAGTGGGACGCCGAGACCTACGACGAGGTTTCCGACCCGCAGTTCGAGTGGGGCACGGAGGTGCTCGAGCGGCTCGAGCTGCGCGGCGACGAGACCGCGCTCGACGCCGGCTGCGGCTCGGGCAGGGTCGCGGCAGAGCTGCTGAAGCGGCTGCCGAACGGACGCCTGATCGCGGTCGACGGCTCGGCGGCGATGATCGAGAAAGCCAAAGAGCGCCTCGGGAGCGACGTGACGTACCTGGTCGCCGACCTCGCCGAGCTGGAGGTCGCCGAGCCGGTCGACCTCGTCTTCTCGACCGCGACCTTCCACTGGATAACCGACCACGAGCGCCTCTTCGCCCGCCTGCACGCAGCGTTGAAGCCGGGCGGTCGCCTCGTCGCCCAGTGCGGAGGAGAGGGCAACGTCGCCGAGTACGCCGAGGCGATCGTCAGGGCCGTCGCGCGGCCGGAGTTCGCGCCCCACTTCGAGGACCTGGCTGCGCTGTGGAACTTCGCGCCGCCCGATGCGACGGAAGAGCGGCTGCGCGCCGCCGGCTTCTCCGAGGCCCGCTGCTGGTTGCAACCGAAGCCGGTGACCCCCGCCAAGCCGCTCGAGTTCATTACGACCGTCACGCTCGGGCCACACCTGGCACAGCTGCCGGAGGACCTGCGCCGCCCCTTCGCCGAAGCGGTCTTGGCAGAGGCCGGCCAGCCGCTGACCCTCGACTACGTACGCCTCAACATCGAGGCGACCGCGTAGGCATCTCGGCCTTGGGGACAGTCGATCGGCGGCGCATCTAGAGTGCCGACGGTGAGCGACGCCCCGCGCATAATGCTCCTGCCCGGCGACGGGATCGGGCCCGAGATCGTCGCGGCGGCGCGTCGGGTGCTGGAGGCGCTGGGCGAGCTCGAGTTCGAGGAGCACTTGATGGGCGGCTGCTCGATCGATGCCCACGGCGTCGCTCTCACCGACGAGGTGCTCGACGCCTGCCGAGAATCCGACGCCGTCCTGCTCGGCGCCGTCGGCGGGCCGAAGTGGGACACCACCGACCCTGACGCGCCGCGCCCCGAGCAGGGCCTGCTCGGCCTGCGCAAGGGGATGGGGCTCTACGCCAACCTGCGCCCGGTGCGCCCAAGCCCGGCCCTGGTCGGCGCCAGCCCGCTGCGCGAGGAGCGCATCGCCGGCACCGACCTGCTCGTCGTGCGCGAGCTGACCGGCGGCATCTACTTCGGCGACAGCGGTCGCGAGGGCGACTCGGCCCACGACACCTGCGAGTACTCGCGGGGCGAGATCGAGCGCATCGCCCACACCGGCTTCGAGGCGGCGCGGCGCAGGGCGGAGGGCGGCGGTCGCAGGGGACGCGTCACCTCAGTGGACAAGGCGAACGTGCTGGAGACCTCCCGCCTCTGGCGCGAGGTCGTCGGCGGCCTCGCCGGCGAGTATCCGGACGTCGAGCTGGAGCACCTGCTGGTCGACAACGCGGCGATGCAGCTTGTCTCGCGGCCGGCCGAGTTCGACGTGATCGTCACCGAGAACCTCTTCGGCGACATCCTCAGCGACGAGTCGGCGATGCTCACCGGCTCGCTCGGCATGCTGCCCTCGGCCAGCCTCGGCGAGGACGGCGCCCCCGGCCTGTTCGAGCCGGTGCACGGCTCCGCCCCCGACATCGCCGGCCAGGGGATCGCCAACCCGCTCGCGACCTTCCTCAGCGCAGCGATGATGCTGCGCCACGGCCTCGGCCGGCCGAACGAGGCGGAGCGGATCGAGGCCGCCGTCGACGCGGTGCTCGGGCAGGGCCTGCGCACCCCCGATCTGGCGGCAGAGGGAGATGCAACGGTCGGCACGGATGAGATGACGAACGCCGTGCTCACCGCGCTCTGACTCGACCACTCCCGACTCATCGGGCATACTTTCCCGGCATGGAGACGGCTGAGCTGATCTGGCAAAACGGCGAGTTCGTGCCTTGGGACGACGCCAAGACGCACGTGCTCAGCCACGGTCTGCACTACGGCACCGGCGTTTTCGAGGGGATCCGCTGCTACGAGACCGAGCGCGGCCCCGCCGTCTTCCGCCACCGCGAGCACCTCACCCGGCTGGAGAAGTCGGCCGAGCTCTACTACTTCCAACTGCCCTACACGGCGGAGGAGATCCGCGAGGCGACCAACGAGCTGGTCCGCCGCTGCGGGCTCGGCTCCTGCTACATCCGCCCGCTCGCCTACCGCGGCTACGGCAACCTCGGCCTCTACGCGACCGACGCGCCGATCGACGTGATCGTCGCCGCCTTCCCCTGGGGCGTCTACCTCGGCGAGGAGGGCGCCAAGCACGGCATCCGCGCCAGGGTCTCCTCCTGGCGGACGATCTCGGGCGACAGCCTGATCCCGCACGCCAAGGCCTCCGGCCAGTACCTCAACTCGGTCCTCGCCAAGACCGAGGCGACCTCCTCGGGCTACGACGAGGCGATCCTGCTCGACCAGCACGGCTGCGTCTCCGAGGGCTCGGGCGAGAACGTCTTCGTGGTCCGCGACGGCGTCATCTGCACGCCGCCGCACACCGCCGCGATCCTCGACGGGATCACCCGCAACTCCGTCGTCCAGATCGCCCGCGACCTCGGCTACGCGGTCGAGGAGCGCGGAATCGCCCGCGCCGAGCTCTATCTCGCCGACGAGGTCTTCCTCACCGGCACCGCCGCCGAGCTCGTCCCCGTGCGCGAGGTCGACGACCACCCGCTCGGCGAGCCGGGCGAGATCACGCGGGTCATCCAGGCCAAGTTCCAGGACGCGCTGCACGGGCGCGCCGAGGAGTACCTCGAGTGGCTCGACTTCGTCGAGTCCCCGGCCGGGCGAATTACGCCTGCCGCCTAGCGGCTGGCGCTGCCCTGCGCGCGCGGGCTCCCGAGCCCCCTCGAACTCCTCGCACTGAAAGGCAACGAAGATGGAACAGGTGAAGCTCTACGACACGACCTTGCGCGACGGCCTGGGGACCCCCGGCCTCTCGCTCTCGGTCGACGAGCGGCTGAAGGTCGCCGAGGCGCTGGACCGCCTCGGCGTGCACGTGATCGAGGCCGGCTTCCCGACCTCGAACCCGAAGGAAGCCGAGTTCTTCGAGCGCCTCGCCGAGCTCGAGCTGCAGGGGGCGGAGATCGCCGCCTTCGGCATGACCCGGCGCCCCGGGGTCGCCGCCGAAGACGACGAGGCGCTGGCGGTGCTGACGGCGACCTTCGCCCCACTCGTCTGCCTGGTCGGCAAGAGCTGGGGGCTGCACGTCGAGAAGGTGATCCGCACGACGCCGGAGGAGAACCTGGCGATGATCGCCGACTCGGTCGCCTTCTGCCGCTCGAGCGGGAAGCGGGTCGTCTACGACGCCGAGCACTTCTTCGATGGCTGGCGCGAGGATCCGGGCTACGCGATCGAGTGCGTTCTCGCCGCCGCCGAGGCCGGCGCCGAGAACGTCACCCTCTGCGACACCAACGGCGGCAGCCTGCCGGCGTTCATCGCCGAGGCGACCGCGGCGGTGGTCGAGGCGCTCGGCGACGGGGTCGTGGTCGGCATCCACACGCACGACGACGCCGGCTGCGCGGTCGCCAACTCGCTCGCCGCGGTCGAAGCGGGCGCGCGGCTGGTGCAGGGCACCGTCAACGGCTACGGCGAGCGCTGTGGCAACGCCAACCTGGCCTCGATCCTGCCCTCGCTGCAGCTCAAGATGGGTTTCGACGTGGTCAGCGACGAGCAGCTGGCGAGCCTCAGCCACACCGCCCACTACCTCGACGAGCTCTGCAACATGACGCCGGACCCGAGCCGGCCCTACGTCGGCTGGCACGCCTTCACCCACAAGGCCGGGATGCACGGCGCCGCGGTCGAGGTCGACCCGAGCACCTTCGAGCACGTCGAGCCGGAGCTGATCGGCAACCGCAGCGAAAGCTCGCCCTCCGAGCTGGCCGGGAAGGGCACGATCCGCGCCCAGGCCAGGCAGCTCGGCCTGGAGTTGGACGGGGACGCAACCGCGGAGGCGGTCGCACTGCTGAAGGAGCGCGAGCACCGCGGCTACCACTACGAGGCCGCGCCGGCTTCCTTCGAGCTGCTGCTGCGCCAGGCGGCGGGCAGCTACACGCCGCTGTTCGAGTTGGAGAGCTACCGGGTGATCACCTCCAAGAAGAAAGGCGGGGGGGCCGAGACCGAGGCCACGATCCGCGTCCGCGTCGACGGTGAGCGGCACGTCTGCCAGGCGGTCGGCAACGGCCCGGTCAACGCGCTCGACAAGGCGCTGCGCAAGGCGATCACCGAGCACCGACCGAGGCTCGCCGAGATCGAGCTGACCAACTACAAGGTGCGCATCCTCGACGAGAGCCACGGCACCGGCGCCGTCACCCGCGTCCTGCTCGAGTCCAAGGACGGCGAGCGGGAGTGGGGGACGATCGGCGTCTCGGAGAACATCATCGAGGCCTCCTGGGAGGCGCTGGTCGACTCGCTCGAGTACGCCTTTCAGAACGGCGTCGACTCCGACGGTGAGTAGTCTGAGCGCGCCGATGGTCGCTCCGCCCGAGACCGAGTCGATCCCGCTCGCCAAACCCGAGATCGGCGCCCGCGAGGAGGAGCTGGTGCAGGAGGTCCTGCGCTCCGGCCGGCTCTCGCTGGGGCCGCTGGGGGAGCGCTTCGAGCGCGAGCTCGCCGCCTGGTTGGGGGTAGAGGACGCGATCGCGGTTTCCAGCGGCACGACCGCGCTGCACCTCGGCGTGCGGGCGCTCGGGTGGGGCCCCGGGGACGAGGTCCTGACCAGCCCGTTCAGCTTCGTCGCCTCGGCCAACTGCCTGCTCTACGAGGGCGCGCGGCCGGTCTTCTGCGACGTCGACCCGCAGACCCTCAACCTCGACCCGGCCGCGGTCGAGGCGGCCGGCGGAGGGCGCAGCGTCGGCATCCTGCCGGTCCACATCTTCGGCTTCCCCGCCGCGATGCCTGAGCTGGAGGCGATCGCCGCCCGCCGCGGGCTCGGCATCCTCGAAGACGCCTGCGAGGCGCTCGGCGCGATCGACGCCGACGGCCGCAGGGTCGGCTCGCGCGGCAACCTCGCCGCCTTCGCCTTCTATGCCAACAAGCAGCTGACCACGGGCGAGGGGGGGATGATCGTGCCTCCGAGCGCCGAGGTCGCGGCGCGGCTGCGCTCGGAGCGCAACCAGGGGCGCGCGCCTGACATGGGCTGGCTCGACCACGGCGGGCTCGGCTTCAACTACCGCCTCTCCGACGTCGCCGCCGCCCTCGGCGTCGCCCAGGTGGAGAAGCTCGACGCGATGCTCGCCCGTCGCGACGCGGTGGCCTCGCGGTACGAGGAGGGGCTCGCCGGGGTCGAGGGCGTCGAGACGCTCATCGCCGCACGCGGCGAGGAGCAGCGCAGCTGGTTCGTCTACGCCGTGCGGCTCGCCGAGGAGATCGATCGCGACGGGGTCATCGCCCGGCTCGGAGAGGCCGGTGTCGCGTCCAAGGCCTACCTGCCCTGCATCCACCTCTTCCCGCACCTGCGCGAGCTCGGCTGGCGCGAGGGCCAGTTCCCCGTCGCCGAAGCCGCCTCGGCGCGCTCGCTGGCGCTGCCCTTCTTCCCCGCGATGACCGAGTCGCAGGTCGCGCGCGTGTGCGAGGCTCTGGCCGAGGCGCTGCGCTGATGTCCCGCTTCCGCAAAGACCCCGACCCGCGCTTCTGGCGCCTCAACCGCTCGCTCGAGTTCGACTGGCGCCTGGCGCCCTACGACCTCGACCAGTCGCAGGCCCACGCGCGGGCGCTGCGCCGGCTCGGCGTCCTCGACGATGACGAGCTGGAGCAGATGGTCGCCGGCCTCGACCGCGTGCGCGAGCGGATCGGCGCGCACGGCTTCGAGTTCGAGGACGCCGACGAGGACATCCACATGGCGATCGAGCGCCTGCTCGGCGACGAGATCGGGCCCTTGGCGGGCAAGCTCCACACCGGCCGCTCGCGCAACGACCAGGTCGCCACCGACGTGGCGATGGCGGTCCAGGTCCACTCGCTGCAGGCGATCGACCTCGCGCGGGGGGCGATGGGGCGCCTGCTCAAGCTGGCCGAGCGCCACCGCGATTGGCCGATGCCCGGCTACACCCACCTGCAGCGCGCCCAGCCGGTCTACCTCGGCCACCACCTGCTCGCGTACTTCTGGATGCTCGCCCGCGACGTGCTGCGCTTCCAGTTCGCGCTCGACAGCGCCGGCGTGATGCCGCTCGGCTCGGGCGCGCTCGCCGGCGTCAACTGGGAGATCGACCGCGGCGCCGTCGCCGACGACCTCGGCTTCGAGCACGTCACCCACAACTCGATCGACGGCGCCTCCAACCGCGACTTCGTCCTCGACTACCTGGCCGCTGCCTCGACCTGCGCGATGCACCTCTCGCGGCTGGGCTCGGAGATCGTCATCTGGTCGAGCAGCGAGTTCGGCTTCTGCGAGCTCGACGAGTCCTTCTCCTCCGGCTCCTCGATCATGCCGCAGAAGGTGAATCCGGACTCGGCCGAGCTGCTGCGCGCGAAGAGCCCGCGGGTGGCTGCCGACTACCTCGCCCTGCTCGGCACGATGCACGCGCTGCCGCTGACCTACGGCAAGGACATGCAGGAGGACAAGGAGCCGCTCTTCGACGCGATAGACACGATCGAGTCCTGCCTCGACGCGGCCGAGGGGATGCTGGCGGGGATCGAGTTCGACCGCAAACGGATGGAGGACGCCTCCGGCGACGAGATGCTGGCCGCGACCGAGGTCGCCGATCTCCTGGTCCGCCGCGGGGTGCCGTTCCGCGAGGCGCACGGGATCGTCGGCGGCCTGGTCCGCGACGCGGTCGAACGCGGCGTCGCCCTCTCCGAGCTCGGCGAGGAGGACCTGCGGCGCCGCTCCGAGCACCTCGACGGCGACTTCT
>DATDBO010000049.1:0-17595 GCA_036524775.1 Solirubrobacterales bacterium | reverse complement strand
CCTCCGGCAAGCTGCTCCTGGACCCGAGCCGATGAGCACCGACGAAACGGGCGGGGAGAAAATAGCCTTCAAGGACCTGGGGCTGGCGGCGGGGATCCAGCAGGCGATCGACGAGCTCGGCTTCGATGAGCCGACGCCGATCCAGGAACAGGCGATCCCCGAGCTGCTCGGCGGCCACGACGTGATCGGCCAGGCGCAGACCGGGACCGGCAAGACCGCCGCCTTCGGCCTGCCGCTGCTGCAGTACATAGACCCGGGCAACAACGAGGTGCAAGCGATCGTCCTCACCCCAACGCGCGAGCTCTGCATCCAGGTGACCCAGGCGCTGCGCGCCTATGCCGAGCACCTCGACGTCGAGATCGTCGCCGTCTTCGGCGGCGCGCCGATCAAATCGCAGCAGTCGCAGCTGCGCGCCGGCGCCCACGTCGTCGTCGCCACCGTCGGGCGGATGATGGACCTGATGTCGCGCCGCTCGCTGGTCCTCACCGCGGCCCGCTACGTCGTCCTCGACGAGGCCGACGAGATGCTCGACCTGGGCTTCATCGAGGACGTCGAGAAGATCCTGCGGATGTGCCCGAGCGGGCGCCAGACGGCGCTCTTCTCGGCGACGATGCCGCCGCCGGTCAAACGCCTCGCCGAGAGCTACATGTACGACCCGGTGACGATCAAAATCACGCCGAAGAAGCTGACCGTGGACGCGATCGCCCAGGCCTTCGTCGAGGTGTCGGCAAAGGACAAGGCCGCCCGCCTGGTCGAGCTGCTCAAGGTCGAGGAGCCCGAGCAGGCAATCATCTTCTGTCGGACCAAAATCGGCGCCTCGAAGCTGGAGAAGACGCTGAAGGACAAAGGGCTCGACGTGAAGGCGCTGCACGGCGACATGAGCCAGGGCTCGCGCGACGGGGTGATGATCGCCTTCAAGGACCACCGGGTGCGCCTCCTGGTCGCCACCGACATCGCCGCCCGCGGGCTCGACATCGAGCACGTCACCCACGTGATCAACTACGATGTGCCGGCCTCCTCGGAGGTCTACGTGCACCGCATCGGCCGCACCGGCAGGGTCGGCCGCACCGGCCGCGCGATCACCTTCGTCACGCCCGCGCAACGCGACGAGATCGGCCGCATCGAGCGCGATGTGAAGACCTCGATCGGCGAGTGGGAGACTCCGGAGGAGCGGATGGAACACGCGCCGCGACCGCGCCGCCGCGAGCGGGCGAAGCCGGCCGCGAACGGCGACGGCGCCGAGGCGAGCGTCGCCAAGGCCGACGGCAAGACGGTCAAGCTCTTCGTCAACCATGGCGAGCGCAGCGGCATCGACGAGGAGGATCTGCGCTGGGCGCTGCGCGAGGGCGCGGTGCTGCCCGAGGAGGCGATCCACGACGTGCGCGTCCTGCACCGCTTCTCCTTCGTCGAGGTCGACCCCGACCAGGCCGACCGCACGGTCGAGTTCCTCGACGGCACGAAGCTGAAGGGCAAGGAGATCCGGCTCGAGATCGCGAAGAGCTGAGCGCCTCAGGGCGCGGTCAGCTCGGCGATCTTGGCGAAGAGTCGGTCGAAGTCGATCGGCTTGGTGACGTAGCCGCCGATCCCCAGCTCGGCCCGCTCGCCGTTCTCGTCGCCGGCGACGGTGTGGGCGCTGACGATCAGGACGGGGACGTCGATGCCCTCGGCGCGCAGCTCGCGCAGGGCGTCGATCCCGGACTTGCGCGGCATCATCGCGTCGAGCAGGAGGATGTCGGGCGGCGCCACGGCGCGGTGCACGGCGTCGATCACCTCCTGGCCGTCGGCGGCCGTCTCGACTTCGTGACCCTCCATCTCCAGGCGAGTGCGGAGCAGCAGCAGGATCGTCTCCGAGTCGTCGCCGACGAGGATGCGCGCCATCAGATCGCCTCGGCTCCCGAGCGCTTCGAGTCGGCCGCGCCGCGAGCGCCGGTCGCCGGCAGGCGGACGTAGAAGGTCGAGCCCCTGCCCGGCTCCGACACCGCGGCGATCGTGCCGCCGTGCAGCTCGACCAACGACTTGGAGATCGCCAGTCCGAGGCCGGTGCCGCCGACGCGCTGGGTCTCGCCGGCGTCGCCGCGGGTGAAGCGTTCGAAGATGTGCTCCAGCTGATCCGCCGGTATGCCGGGTCCGTCGTCGATCACGTCGATCTCGACTTCGGCAACGGCGCGGCATGCCTTCACCTCGATCCGTGCACCTTGCGGGCAATACTCATTCGCATTCGTAAGGAGATTCACCAGTACTTGGCGAATGCGGTCGCGATCGGCCTCGACCCAGGGAAGATCGGGCTCGAGCTCGAGGCGCAGCTCCTGTCCCCCTGAGTCGAACCGGGCTCGCATCGTCCGTACCGCTTCCTCGATCAGGTTTGCGGGGTCGGTCGGTTGCGGCTCGATCGTCAGCCGGCCGGCGTCGCTGCGAGCGAGGTCGAGCAGGTCGTCGATCAAGCGCACCAGGTGGCGCGTGTTGTCGAGGATCACCTCCAACGTCTCCCGCTGCGTCGGGGTGAGCATCTCCCGCTCCAGCATCAGCAGCTCCGCGAAGCCCTGCACCGAGGTGAGCGGGCTGCGCAGCTCGTGCGAGGCGGTGAGGACGAACTCGTCTTTCATCCGGTCGAGCTGGTCGCGTTCCCCGGCGCGGCGCTGCAGCTCTTCGGCCATCTCGTTGAAGGCCGAGCCCAGGGTCGCCGTCTCGGAGAGGCCGCCGACCTTGACGCGGGCGTCGAGGTCGCCGCCGGCGAGCCGTCCCGACGCTTCGACCAGGTCCTCGAGCGGACGGCGCATCGAGGCGATCAGCCCGGTGAAGAGCAGCGCCGCCCCGGTCAGGCCGGCGATCAGGCCGGCGCCGACGAGCAGCGCGGTGTCGCGCGTCTCGGCCTCGATCTCGTCGCGCAGCGTGGTCCGCCGCCGCTGCTGGGCGACTATCGCGGCCTGCGCCGCCGCCGGGTCGAGCGCTTGGGCGAAGCGGTCGCGCGCCTCGATCTCGCGCTGGTAGGAGCGGGCGGTCGCGTTCTCGTAGTCCTGGCGCTGCTGCAGGAACCGGGCGACGCCGATCACCGCCAGGCCGGTGAGCACGGCGAAGCCGATCGCGAAGCCGATCGTCAGCCGGTTGGCGAGCGATGGGCTGAGCCTGAACCGCCGTCGGGAATATGCTTGCGAGCCGATGGGCGACGAGGCTACAGGCACGCCCGACGGCATCGCCACGGCGCCGGAGGGGATCGATGCGGCGGCGGTCGAAGCGTGGTTTGCGGAGAACGTCGAGGGCGCTGCCCCGCCGCTCTCCTTCGAGCGTATCTCCGGCGGCCACTCGAACCTCACCTACCGGGTGAGCGACGCGTCCGGCACCTGCTGGGCGCTGCGCCGGCCGCCGCTCGGCAAGCGGCTCGGCTCGGCCCACGACATGGCCCGCGAGCACAAGGTCGTCTCGGCGCTCGGGCCGACGCCGGTGCCGGTGGCGCCGGTGGTCGGCCTCTGCGAGGACGACTCGGTGAACGGTGCCCCCTTCTACGTGATGGAGTTCGTCGAGGGGCCGATCCTGCGCGGGCTGGCGGAGGCCGACGCCTTCCCCGACGAGGGCGACCGGCGGGCGATCGGCGAGCGCGTCGCCGACACCCTGGTCGAGGTCCACGCCGTCGACCCGGACGCGGTCGGGCTCGGCGACCTCGGGCGCAAGGAGGACTACGTCGCCCGCCAGCTGCGCCGCTGGCAGGGGCAGTGGGAGAAATCGAAGACGCGCAAGCTGCCGGCGATCGACGCCGTGCACGAGCGGCTCGCGGCGCGCATCCCCGAGCAGGGGCCGGCGACGATCGTGCACGGCGACTACCGGCTCGACAACATGATCCTCACCCCGGGCGGCGAGGTCGCCGCGGTGGTCGACTGGGAGCTCTGCACGCTCGGCGACCCGCTCGCCGACGTCGGCCTCTTGATGGTCTACTGGCCCGATCGCGAGGAGGACGGCGAGGAGCCGATCGCGCTTGGGCAGCCGGCCAACCTGGCGCCCGGCTTCCCCACTCGCGCGGAGCTGCGCGAGCGCTACGCCGAGCGCTCCGGCCGCGACCTCTCCGATCTCGACTTCTTCGTCGCCCTCGGCTACTGGAAGCTGGCGATCATTCTCGAGGGCGTCTACGCCCGCTACGCCGCCGGCCAGTACGGCAAGGTCGACCCCGGGATCGAGCACTTCGCCCGCCTGGTCGAGCGCCTCGCCGAGGCCGCCGAGACGGCCGAGGCGCGGGGCTGAGCAGGCCTTTTCGTCCAGCCCGTCTGGTGCCGGTCAGACCGTTTTGGTTCAACAGCCTTGACGGGACCCCGGCGACCTGATTTTGTGCCCTCATCCGCTGCAACTGGGCATGGAGGCTCGTCTGAGTCCCTCCGCCCCGATCTAAGGAGAGACTCTTGAAGCAGATTCGCAAGCGCGTCACGTACGCGAACGTGATGTCGTCGATCGCTGTTTTCCTGGTGCTCGGCGGCGGTGCTGCCCTCGCTGCCGGCCTCGCCAAAAACAGCGTCGGCAGCAAACAGCTGAAGAAAAACGCGGTGAAAACCGCCAAAATCGCCGACAACGCCGTCAACGGCGCGAAAATCGGCGACAACGCGGTGACGACCTCCGAGCTCGCGGATGCGGCAGTGACGCTCGCCGAGCTTGCGGACAACTCCGTGACCAACCCGAAGCTGGCCGACAACGCCGTCAACTCCGCTGAGCTGACCGCCGCAGCGGTGACGCTGGCCAAACTCGCCGGCAATTCCGTCGACGCGACGAAAGTCCTCGACGACAGCCTCGGCGCTGCCGACCTCGCCCCGAACTCGGTTGGCTCCTCGGAGATCACCGCGGCCGCTGTCGGCGCCAACGAGCTCGGCGACAGAATCCACGAGCACACGGCGTCCGGCAACGTGACTGACGGGACCGCCCTCGACGGCAACTGGATCGAGACCTCCGTGATCACCGCGAGCTGCGCTGCCGGCGAGGAGCTCATCGGTGTCGCCAGCACCTGGACCGCCGGCGGCGATGAGCTGTCGACGCAGCAGCTGAACCCCAACTTCAGCGCCGAGTCCGTGGCCGGGGTCGGGATCAGCGACGACGGCGGAACGGCGACGTTCCAGGTCACCGCGGTCTGTTCGAACTAGGCAGATTGCGGTAGCCGAACCCTCAGAAGGGCCGGGCGAAAGCCCGGCCCTCTGCTCTAAAGGTCTTGACGGGAGCCAGGCGACCTGATTGGGTCCCTGTGTCCCCTGCAATGGGTCGGGAGGCTCGCCGAGGCCCTCCGCCCGCGATCCAAGGAGAGACTTTGAAGCAGATCCGTGAGCGGCTCACGTACGCCAACGTGATGTCGTCCCTCGCCGTCTTTCTGATCCTCGGAGGCGCGACCGCCTTCGCCGCGATCAAAAAGGTCGGCGCCAACGAAATCAAAGCCAACTCGATCAAGACCGGCAAGATCGTCAAAGAAGCCGTCGTCAGCGGCAAGATCAAAAAAGGAGCGGTGACCGAGGCGAAAATCGCCGACGGGGCCGTGACGACCGCAAAGATCCTCAACGACGCGGTCACCGGCGACAAGGTCAAAGAGTCGAGCCTGAGCCAAGTACCCAGTGCCCTCAATGCGGTGAATGCGACTGTTGCCGCCTCGTCGACCACCCTCGCGAGCGGGAAAACGCAAACGGGTGTGTTTTATGGAATCGAAACCGTGGGCACCGGGAATTCGGGCTACATCTCGGCTCAGATCTCGTTCCCGTATCCACTGGCGAGTGCGCCCACTCGCAACTACCGGCCGATTGGCTCCGTTCCAAACGCCGCATGCCCGGGAACGGCCTCCAATCCCCAAGCGGCGCCCGGCAACCTGTGTGCGTATGAGGTGGAGAACGGCACCACCAATGCCGCCTTCTTCGACAACGCCGTTCCGGCAAATATCAGACGGTTTGGCGACGGCCTCGCAGTTGAACAAAACGGCGGCACCGGCAACGTCGATCTAATCGGGACCTGGGCTGTTACGGCTCCGTAGACGACGCACGTTTCCGATCGAAAGGGGGCCGGCGGCTGCGCCGGCCCCCTTTTCGAAGGAGGACAGAAGGACGGAGAGCATGGATACACGACTGCTGTTCAGGCGATGAGGAAAGCCGCTGCCCTAGCCGCGCTCGCCCTTCTGATTGCGGCCCTGTCCGCCTGTGGCGAAGGGAGCGGCTCGGCTTCACCGGCGGAAAGCTCAAACGCGGCGCCCGCCGGCTCACAGGGGCTCGCGCAACCGAACCCCCGAGCTTCCTCGACTGGAAGGGGTGCGATGGCCGACGACGACACCGAAGCCGGCTCCGAGCGGCAACCCCCCAAGGATTCCGCGCGAGCGAGATCGCGTCAGCCGGTTGAAGGACAGAGATCCGTCGATGGGAAAACGCCTCCACAGGAGCAAGGCTCCACGACCTGTGCTGACGGGCAGAAGAGCGGTTCAGGCGATTCCTGCACCGCTGCCAAGTCGGCGCCACGTAGGTCGGCTATGCCTACGCACTCGACCGTCGATTCGACCCCGAACGAACACGCGGAACCGCAGTCGCCGCCGCCGGACAGATCGACGGTAGGTCAATAGGTCCCCGGGTGCGGGCGTGAACCTGTCTTCCGACCTGCGCGACCTTTCCACCAGCGCCACAACTTCTCCGGCCACCGCTACTGGTATCGAAGCCCTCATCTACTGCCATACGATCTCGACCTCGTAGTCGTCCATCTCGGTATCCGCGGTGACCAGTGTGAAGTTCTCGACTTCGGCCTGGGCGATGAGGAGGCGGTCAAAGGGGTCCCGATGGTGCATCGGCAGGACGCCGACTCGATCGGCGTGCCGAGCGTTTATGGGGAGCAGCTCGACGTCGGCGCGTTCGAGCCGCTGAAGCAGGTCCCCTGGCGCATCGAGCTTTCCGAGCCTCCGCTTGATCGCCACCTCCCACACCGTGACGGCGCTGACCACTATCCGCGCCCCAACGGCTTCGATTGCGGTCACCGCCTTCTTGCCGACGCGATCGCGTTCGTCGGCCATCCACCAGAGCACGACATGGGTGTCGAGTAGAAGGGTCAGGGCCGCATGCCGAGCGACTCGGCGAGATCGTCGGGCAGCTCGTCGAAGTCGTCGGCGATCTTGACCCGTCCCCGCCAGGCTCCGGCGAGGGAGGCAAAGCCACCGCCTCGGCGCTCAGGCACCAGCCGCGCGGCGGGCTCGCCACGACGGGTGATCACGATCTCCTCGCCGCCTTCCACGCGCTCAACCAGTTTCGAGAGCTGGGTCTTGGCTTCATGCATCCCGATCTCGGTCATGAGCCCAGGATATCAGTGTCTAGCTAGAGATCTAGCTAGATTTTAAATCTCAGATCGAACGCGGGGCGTGCTTGGGCTCGAGCGCGCCGGCCGCTTCGGCCTCGGCGCGCTTCGACCAGCGGTTCAGCTCGCGGCGGGCGAGGACCATCTTGTGGACCTCGTCGGGACCGTCCGCCAGGCGCAGCATGCGGCTGAAGCGCCACAGCGCGGCGAGCGGGGTGTCGTCGGTCATGCCGAGCGAGCCGTGGACCTGGATCGCCCGGTCGAGCACCTCCATCACCATGTTGGCGGCGACGATCTTGATCGCCGAGATCGACTGGCGCGCGGCGCGCTTGCCCTCGGTGTCCATCTTCCAAGCCGCGTACATCGTCAACAGGCGCGCCTGGTCGATTTCCATCCGCGAGGTGGCGATCGCCTCCTGCACGAACTGCTTCTCGGCCAGCGGTCCGCCGAAGGCCTGGCGCTCGTTGGCGCGGCGGCACATCATCTCGTGGGCCCGCTCGGCGGTGCCGATCGCCCGCATGCAGTGGTGGATGCGACCGGGGCCGAGTCGGTCCTGGGCGATCGTGAAGCCCTGTCCCTCACCGCCGAGCAGGTTGTCGGCGGGGACGCGGCACTCGGTGTAGCGGACCTCGCAGTGGCCGGGGCCGGCGCTGTGGCCCATCACCGAGATCGGCCGGACCAGCTCGAAGCCGGGGTTGTCGGTCGGCACGCAGATCATCGAGGCGCGGTTGTAGGGGGGCGCGTCGGGGTCGGTGACGACCATCGCGATCGCCAGCTCGGCGCCCATCGCGCCCGAGGTGAACCACTTGTGGCCGTCGACCACCCACTCGTCGCCGTCGCGCACGGCGCGGGCCTGTAGAAGAGTTGGATCAGAGCCTGACACCTCTGGCTCCGTCATCGAGAAACAAGATCGGATCCGTCCCTCTAAAAGCGGCTCCAACCATTTTTCTTTTTGTTGATTCGAGCCGTGCTCGGCGAGGATCTCCATGTTGCCGGTGTCCGGCGCCGAGCAGTTGAAGGCCATCGGCGCCGCCGCCGGGCTGCGGCCCATCTCCTCGCAGAGCAGGCCGTACTCCCAGTTGCTCAGGCCGGGGCCGAAGCGCTCGTCGGGCATGAAGAGGTTCCACAGTCCCTCCGACCTGGCCTTCTCACGCACCTCGACGAGGATCTTCGGGTAGGGGACACCGGGCCCGACCTCGGCGTCGAGCGCTTCCATGATCTCCCGCTCCTGCGGGTAGATCTGCTCGTCCATGAAGTCGAGGATGCGCTCGCGCAGAGCCTCGACCTGGGGGCTTGGCTTGAAGTCCATCGCTGGGAAAGCTAGCTGAGCCGCCGGTAACGGGCGAAGAGCTCGCCGTCCTCCTCGAGCAGCCAGGCGAGCTCGAGCGGGACCACGTCGCTCAGCTCGCCCTCGAGGATGCGGGGCGGCACGCCGCCGCCGCTCAGCTTCGGCGCGATCGTCAAGAAGAGCTCGTCGACCAGGCCGGCCGCCTGCAGTGAGCCGTGCAGCGTCGGCCCGCCCTCGCAGAGGAGCGCCTTGACGCCTTCCTTGCGCAGGGTGCGCAGCAGCGCCGGCAGGTCCGCCCGTCCCTCCGGGCCGCTCTCGACCACGACCAGCCGCCGGCTGATCTCGTCGTAGCCCTCGGCGCGTTTCGTCCCGGCGCCGATCATCACCGCGTCGAAGCGCTTGCGCAGGGCGACCAGCATCGCCGTGTCGGTGTCGGAGCCGATCGGGCCGGAGCGGCCTTCGATCGCCGCCCGCCCGTCGACCGTGGCGGCGAAGTTCATCGCGACGAAGGGTCGCTCCTCGCGTGCCTCCTCCTGCGGCCGGTAGGAGTCGAGCTGCTCCTCGACCGTGGTCGGACCGGGATCGGGAAGCAAGCGCCGCATCGAGCGCAGCGTACCCGCGAGCGCTCAGGAGTAGTCGTGCCAGCCGGCGAACTCGCGGCCGGCGAACTCCTGCAGGGCGGGGACGTCGTCGCGGAAGCGGCCGCGGAGGGTTTCGAAGAGGTCCTCGGGCAACTCGGGCTTCGGCGCCGGCGGCTTCTCCGGGTCGTGCACGACCTTCTCGACCAGCCAGCGCAGCGACTCGGGCAGGCGGTCGAAGTTGCGGTCGAACGAACGCAGCCCCGGCAGTTTCACCAGCTTCTCCATCACCTGGTATTTGTCGCCCTGCTTGGCGCTCGACTTCTCCCACTCGCGGTTGAACTGCTCCGAGGTGAAGCTCTCGTCGACGCCGGCGAACCGGAAGGCCCTGCGCATCGTCTCCTCGCGTTCGGCCTGCAGCTCCTCCTGCGTGATCACCTCGATCTGCTCGCGATCGAACAGCTCCAAGTAGGGCTGCAGCTGCATCCAGTACATGGAGCGGTGGACGTAGGAGGAATCGGGCTGCGAGAGGGTCGGCACCAGCTCGCGCGTCTCGTAGCCGGCGCCCGTGGCGTGCACCCAGTGCGAGAGGATGCGCTTGATCGGGTCGCGCACCATGTAGATCAGGCGGGCGTCGGGGCAGTGCTCCTTGATCCGCTCCGGCACCCCCTCGAAGCGGGGCAGGTTGGTGTAGTGGGGGGAGGACTCGCCGCGCACCGGCAGCCGGCCGTCGAAGCGGCTCGCGTACCAGTCGAGGCCGAGGTCCCAGTTGAGCTCCCGGGCGAAGAAGTTGAGCTCCTTCGGCTTCGACATGTGGACTTCGGGGTGCAGGCCGAGGTAGTGGTGGATGCTGGTCGTGCCGCACTTCAACCCGCCGACGATGATCAGGTTGGGCAGCGCCGCGTGGCGCTTGCGGCGGCGGCGCAGGCGGCTGCCGCGGTCGCCGGTGAAGCGCTCGCGGGCGCGCGCGCACATCGCCTCGTCGGCGGGATCGCGGGGGGCTGCGGGGGCGGCCTGAGTCGTCTCGGGCTCTGACACGAGCGGGCTAGTGTAGCTGCGATGACCCTCGCCGACTTCGCATCGAGCGCCGAGTCCTTCGGCCGCGCCGCCGCGCGCTTCTTCGACCATCTCTCCGACATCCACTGGGTGCCTTTCGGGCTGGCGCTGCTCTGCCTGGCGGCGATGCAGCTGGCCCGCGCCCGGGCCTGGCGCAACGTGCTGCGCGCCGCCTACCCGGGCACGCCGATCTCCTTCACGCGCCTCAGCGCCGCCTACCTGGCGGGGGCGGGGATCAACGCGATCCTGCCCGCCCACGCGGGCGACGCGACCAAGGTCTTTCTCGCCAAGCGCCAGATCCCCGGCTCCTCTTACCCGGCGGTCACCTCCTCCTTCCTCGTGCAGACCGTCTTCGACACGACCGTCGGTCTGCTCGTCCTCTTCTACGCGATCTCGCAGGGGCTCCTGCCGGAGCCGCCGCAGCTGCCCAACCTGCCCGCCTTCGAGCTCTCCTTCTGGGCTGAACACCCGCAGGTCTTCCTGATCGTGACCGCGACGCTGCTGCTGGCGATCGCGATCGGCATCTTCCTGCTCGCGCACCGCGTGCGGCGCTTCTGGGAGCGGGTCAGGCAGGGGGTCGCGATCCTGCGCACGCCGCGTCGCTACCTGCGCGAGGTCGCCGCCTGGCAGGGCGTCGGCTGGCTGCTGCGCTTCGCCGCCTTCTGGCTTTTCCTCGAGGCCTTCGGCATCGGCGGCTCGGTCGGCAACGTGATGCTGGTGATGAGCGTGCAGGCGATCGCCAACATCGTCCCCTTCACCCCGGGTGGCGCGGGCGCCCAGCAGGCGCTGCTGGTGGCGACCCTGCACGGCCCCTCGCGCACCGCCGTCCTCTCCTTCTCGGTCGGCACCCAGATCGCGATGGCCGCCTGGTCGGTCCTGCTCGGCTTCGCCGCGATGCTGCTCGTCTTCCGCACCACTGATTGGCGTGGCCTGATCGAGCAGGCCGAGGAGGACCGGAAAGCCTCAGGCGCGGTCAGCCCCGGAAGCGCCTGATCACTTTCGGCGAGTCCCGCTTGCCCTTGGGCTGCTCGATGTGACCGTCGAGGTGCAGCTCGTCCTCCAGCTCGTCGAGTGCTTCGCGAATCCGCGCCACTCGCTCCGCCGCAGCCTGGCCGGCCGGCTCCTCGATGCCTTCGCGCTCGGCGCGGCGGGCGGCGAGCCGCTTCTCGATCGCCTCCATCGCGCGCACCTCCTCGAGGCTGTTGATCAGGATCGCGATCACCATGTTGATCAGGAGGAACGAGGCGATCAGCACGTAGCTGACGAAGTAGACCCAGGCCCATGGATGGACGTCGATCACTTCGCCCATGATCTCGGGCCAGCTCTCCAGCGTGAGGACGATGAAGAGGGAGAGCATCGCCTGGCCGATGTCGCCCCAGTGGGCGGGGTCGGTGTCGGCGAAGAGGATCCAGCCGAGCATCCCGTAGATGTAGATCAGCAGCGAGGTGAGCATGGCCATGCTGCCGATCGGCGGCAGGCTCGCCGCCATGCCGCGGATCAGGAAGCGCAGGTCGGGGAAGAGGCTGACGACGCGGACGATCCGCAGCAGGCGCAGGACGCGCAGCGCGGTGGCGTTCTGGCGCACGCCGGGCACGAAGGCGCCGCCGATGATGAGGAAGTCGAAGACGTTCCAGCCGCTCTTGAAGTAGTCCTGGGGGCGCCGGCCGTGAGCGGCGATCCGGATCGCGATCTCGACCACGAAGACGGCGAGGAAGACGTCGTTAAGGAGGTTGAGGGCGTCGCCGACCTCGCGGTCGATCGCATCGTAGGTCTCCAGTCCCAGTGCCACCGCGTTGGCGAGGATCACGGCGAGGATGAAGAGCTGGAACTGCTTCGAATCCGCTATGCGCTTGCAGGCGGCAGCCATCGCGATCCGCAATGGTGCCATGCGGTCAGGCCGGTCGCCGCGACTCAGCTCGACCAGCCGGGGTAGCGGCCGTCCACCTGCCACTGCCAGGGCGGCTCCTCCCCGGGTGGGAAGACGTAGTGGTCGCGGCCGGGCAGCGTCTCCAGCGGGACCAGGGCGGGGTCGTCTTTCAACAGGACGGGGACGCCGCTCGCCGCTTCGATCTGGGCCCGGTCGGCGCGGCGGATGACCCGTTCCCAGCCGAGCGTGGGCCTGTAGAGCCAGTAGCTCAGCTCGACCCAGCCGAGCGTGCGGCGGCGGTCGTCGACCTGGACGAAGGCGGTTGTGCGCCGGTTCGACGTCGTCAGGTGCAACCCGGCGCCACCCGGCCGCGGCACCGCGCAGCTCTGCCGCCGGCAACGGCGGAAGTCGACCGGGACGAGGAGCAGGCCGTCGGGCCCGGGCAGCGCCGTCGGGATCGGCGCCAGGGCGCGGGCGAGGCGAGCGAGCGGCCGGCCGTAGGCGGGGATCAGGGGATGGCGACGGCAGGGTTCGGGCGGGCGCGCCGCGCAGGCGATCCGCCGCGCGATCGTCCCGCCCAGCGTGCGCCGCGGGTCGACCTCTCCGTCGGCTGCGACGAGGGCGATCGCCGTCGAGAGGAGCAGCGCGATCAGGGCCGCCAGCCCCGCCTGCTCGACGCTCGCCGTTCCGCGCTCGCTCCACATGGGCCGAAGCTAGGCGGCGGCGGCGCACGCATGGCGCGCGAATCGAAAGAACTTCGTGCCGCCACGCGCGCGGTCTGCTTACATTCGGTCGGTGGAGGGCTTCAACCTCTTTGGCGACCCCGACGAGTTCCGCGCCCGGATGGAGGAGCTCAGCGAGCAGATGCAGTCCTCCCAGCGCGTCGCCTGGGCCGACAATGCGATCCGGCTCGCGGTCGAGATGACCGTTGCCTCGATCGGGCGGCTCGAGCTGACCGGGACGAGCGACGAGCAGGCGATGCAGGTGCGCGACGCGATCCGCGTCCTCTTCCCGGAGGCGGTTACCTTGGTCCGCGAGGCACGCGAAGGCCTCGCCTAGTCAGAGCAGCTCGAGCTCGAGGGAGGTTGCGCCGCCGCGTCTCAGGGCGGCCGCGATCAGCTCCAAAGGGATGGCGGCGATTAACGCCGGGATTGCGACTACGACGCTGACGAAGGCGTCGAGGCGACGCTGCCAGGGTTGTTCGGCGGGGATGGGAGCGCTGCGACCTAGCGCTCCCAAGGCGACATTGCGGCCGAAGGTGAAGCCGTTGAGGATCGTCTGCCACATCGTCGCGACGCCCGCCCCGGGCGACCAGCGGGCGGACTTGACCACCTGGTCGCGGTGGGCGACGAGACGGCGCGTCGCCTCGACCGTGAACAGGTAGCGGACGTCGCGCTCCAAGCCGGCCCAGCCCGCGCCGCCGATCCAGGCGGAGAAGCCGGCGCGGTCGGCGATCGTCACGCTTCCGTCCCCGCCGGCGAGGCGGTCGAGCTCGCGCAGCGCCTCCGCCGCCCCGCCGGGATCGCCGACCACGCCCAGCCCGCAGCTCTCGCAGCGGCGCACCGGGCCGGCCAGGCCGGGGCGCTCGTCGATCCAGCCGAAGAGCGGCTCGCCACAGGCGGGGCAGGGCGGGTTCTCCGGCCCGGCGCCCGCCTCGAGCGGCACCACCGGGGTCTGCTGAGCTCTGCTCATCGCCCGGTAGCGTACGCGGCGTGAAGCTCGCCGAGATCATGACGACCGGAGTCGTCACCGCGACGCCCGACGCGAGCGCCGTCTCGGTCGCCCGCCAGATGCGCGACAACCGCGTCGGCTCGGTGGTGATCGTCGACCCGGCCGGCTCGCCGGTGGCGATGGTCACCGACCGCGACCTGACGCTGCGCGTCTTCGCCGCGGGCGTCGACCCGGGGACGCCGGTCGGCGAGCACGCCTCGCGCCCGCTGGTCTGCGGCGGCGCGGAGATGGAGCTCGACGAAGCGGCGGCGCTGATGGTCCAGCACCGGGTGCGCAGGCTCCCCGTCGTCGATGACGGTAGGCTCGCCGGCATCGTCACGCTCGACGACATAGCGGTGCGGACCGGCAACCTCGAGGTCGCCCAGCGGATGACCGCCGAGGTGATCGAGGGCGCCCTGCCGCAGTTCTACTTCCACGAGCGGGGCTGAGAGCCCCAACATGAGCGACAGATCCGCAGAGCTCGAACGCGAGCGCGGGCTCGCGCGGCCGGCGGCCCTCGCCGCCTTCGCCACGGTCGTCCTCTACGTCGTCTCGGTGATCCTCGAAGAGAGCTCCGGCCTGATGACCGGCGGGACGGAGAGCGAGCAGCTGCTCTCCTTCCACGACAGCTCGGGCACGCTGCTGGCGGCCACCTGCGTCCGCTCGGTCGGCTTCCTGCTCCTGGCGCTTCCCCTCTTCCACCTCTTCCGCGCCGCCCGGCTGCGCAGCGAGCGAGTGCGGCCGGAGATGGTCGGCTTCGCCTTCTTCGGCCCGGTCCTGCTGGCCGTCCAGGGGTTGCTCTCCTGGCTCGCCACGCGCTCGGTGGCGGACGAATTCGTCGACCAGATGACTGCCGCCGGCCGCCCGGCGGCGCTGGCGGAGCGGCTGTTGGACGACAGCAGCTTCCACCAGGTCGCCTCGTATCTGGCGATCCCGGCGGTGCTCGCTCTGGCGATCGGGATGCTCTACATCTCGCTGCAGGCGATGCGGACGGGGCTCCTGACCAGGTTCGCCGGCAGCCTCGGGATGGCGCTGGGCGTGGCGATGATCCTCATCTTGCCCGTCGCCCTGCTCCTGACGATGGTCTGGCTGGTCTTCCTCGGCCTCACCTTCCTCGGCAAGGTCCCCGGCGGACAGCCGCCGGCCTGGGAGGCGGGCAAAGCCATTCCTTGGCCGACTCCGGGTGAGAAAGCAGCGAAAGAGCTCGAGGGGTCAGGCGACGAGTGAGGCGGCCCTCGCGGGCACCTTAGGGCCCAGCGGGTTCGCCTCCCCCGAGATTGTCTTCCGGTAGGAGAACCAGCCGCGGAAGTTGCCGCTCCACTCGCCGTGTTGCAGCTCCCCCGACGTGAGCGGCCGGGCCGGGTGCTCGAGGGGTGACATGTGGCCGCTTTCCAGTAGGCGATCGTGGAGCTGGAGGTCGGCGGCGAGGTCGCGCACCCCGGCATGGGTGAGGTAGCTGACCCGCGCGCAGCGACCGGCTGAGATCTTGATCAGGTCCTCGTTCGGTGTCCCTTCCTTGCGATCCTCGGGCCGCACCAGCGGCAGGTGCCACTCGCCCTCGCCCAGCGCATCCGGCACCGAGGTGTCGAATGCCTCGCGCATCCGCTCTGCGATCAGCCTGATCTCCGGCTGCGCGTCCGGATGGCAGCGCAGGTTGAAGAAGTTGTCCCACTCGGTCGCGGTGACGATCACCGTGTGCCACATGAACGGCTCGAGCAGGCGGTTGGCGACCTGCTTGTGCACGTTGAGCCACTCGGCCGGTTGGGCTTTCTCGCGAATTGCCTTCTCGACCTGGCCGAGGATCGCGAGCAGGTCGTCGTCCGGCCCGAGCGCGTCCGGACCGGCGATCAGCGCCAGCACCCGGCGGACGGCGTCGTCGCGGGCGTGCAGCCACTCGGCCTCGGCGGCCTTCAGCTTCTCGCCCGCCAGCGGCGCCCCCGCCTGCATGCCCGGCTGGTTCGAGCCGAACTCGATCGGCACGTAGGGGTCCTCGAGCACGCGGCGCAGCTGCTTGGCGATCGGGATCGCGCGGGAGCTGGCCGAGTTGCGGGAGAAGACGCGGTGGGTGTTGAACTCGGCGAGGACGAAGCGAGGGAAGGTGGCCTCGAGCGTGGTCAGTCGGTGCCCTGCGGGCGAGACGGAGTCGGCGAGGACTTTTGCGTCGAACGGCATCGGGTGCTCGGCAATCTCCCAATTCAGCAGGACGGTAAACCCCGCCCCTGTCCGGCCTTCGTTGCGGCCTTTTCGCCCTACCCGGGCGGCGCCGCCATGAACTCGACCCGGTGGCCGCCCGGCATGGTGACGAAAGCGCGCGGCTCTCCCCACAGTTCGCGGTGGCGCTCCGGCTCGTGTCCCGCCCCCTCCAGCGCGGCGAAGGTCGCCTCGAAATCGGCGACCGCGACGGCGGCGTGGCCGAGTTGGGGCACGGTCGGCGCCTCGGTGTGGATCAGGTGGATCTGCGTCCCCTCGCGCTCCAGCCAGGTGAAATACGGCCCGAGCGCCTCGGGTGCCGGCACGCGCTCGAAGCCGAGCAGCTCCCAGCAGGCGGCGCAGGCCTCGACCTGCGACGGCTCGACCTCGATCGAGACGTGGTGCAACACCAGGTCGAGGCTAGAGCAGCAGCGAGCCGAGGGCGGCGAGGACGACGATCGCGGTCGACCAGGTGACCGCCTCGGCGGTGATCTCCATGTCGAGGCCGTAGGCGTGGGCGACGACCATCGAGTTGAGGCCGGAGGGCATCGCCGACATCAGCCGGTAGGCGGCGGGCAGGTCGATCAGCGGCGCCGCCAGCAGCATCAGCAGGGCGGGGGCCAGGGCCAGGCGGGCGCCGAGGGCGACGGCGACCGGCCTGGTCAGCGGCGGCGGCATCGGCAGCTCGCCGTGCTCGGCGTTCTCGGCCAGGGTCGCGCCGACGGCGAAGAAGCCGAGCGGCAACAGCGCGAAGACGAGGATCTGCGAGGCGTCGACGAGGACGCCGGGGGCGAGCGCGTCGGGGGCGAGCAGCCCGGCGATCGCCGCGTACAGGGGCGGGTTGCGGGTGAAGAAGGCGCGGATGCGGTCGCGCGGGCCTTCGCCCGCCTTGGTGCCGAAGGCGGCGCCGACGGCGAAGGCGCCGAGCAGCAGGCAGGGCGCGGTGACGAGGACGTCGTAGAGGACCGCGGTGGTCAGCTCCTCGCGGCCGAGCAGCGCCACGGTCAGCGGGTAGCCGAGGTAGCCGGTGTTGACGCTGAGCACGGCGCAGACGACCGCCCCGGTGCGGGGGCGGGAGAGCCCCAGCACCCGGCTGGAGACCCACCAGGCGGCGAGCCCCGAGAGCGAGACGGCGAGGATGCCGAGCAGCAGGCCGACGCCGTGCTCGACGTCGATCTCGGTCGCCGCCAGGTTGAGGAAGATCACCGGCGGCACCAGCACGTAGAGCATCAGCGTCAGCGCCCGCCGCGCAGCCAGTCCGGCGGCCTGAGGGCGCCGGCGCTCGGCAAAGACGCCGACGGCGACGCCGGCGACGATCGCCGCAGCCGTCAGCAGGACGCCCATCGGGCGCTACCCAATCAGAACAGCGACGTGCCGGCCTGCTCGGCGAACTCGACCAGAGGCTGCGGCACGATGCCGAAGAAGACGGCTCCGGCGGCGGCGAGCAGCGCCGGGCCGACCAGGTAGGCCCGGCGCCCCGCCTCGGGGTCAATCGGATCCGCTTCCGGAGACGCCCCCGCAATTGCCGGCACCGCGCCAGCCGGCTCGGGCCGCATCCACATCGCCGCGACCACTCGCAAGTAGTAGGCGAGCGAGATCATCGTGCCGACGGCGATGAACACCGCAAG
>DATDBO010000048.1:0-5365 GCA_036524775.1 Solirubrobacterales bacterium | reverse complement strand
GGCACCGGATGGCGTCCGAGGGGGCGTCTACGGTGCCGCGCATGGGTAGCTTCAAGAGGGCGCTGCTCTCCGGCCAGATGCTGAGCGAGCTGGTCGAGGCGATGAAGCGGGCGCGCGATGACGGAGATGCGCGCGCCGTGGTCCTCACCGGGGCGGGCGAGAAGGTCTTCTGCGCCGGCGCCGACCTCGGTGGCTTCGCTGCCGACGCCCCGCTGGTCGCCAAACACTTCGCCACCGACCTCTTCCTGGAGTTCTTCCGGCTGATGCCGCGCCTCGGCAAGCCGAGCCTCTGCGCCGCTAACGGCCACGTCCTCGCGGGGGGCATGGGCCTCGCCCTCTCCTGCGACCTCCTGATCGCCAGGGAGGGCGCAACCTTCGGCACGCCGGAGATCAACGTCGGCGCCTTCCCCTACATGATCATGGCGATCATCTACCGCAACGTCCCGCGCAAGAAGGTCAACGAGATGATGCTGCTGGGCGAGCGGCTCAGCGCCGAGCAGGCGGTCGAGTACGGGCTCGCCAACAAGGTCGTCCCGGCGGGGAAGTTCGACGCCGCGGTCGCCGAGTGGGCGGGCAAGCTGGCCTCGAAGAGCCCGGTGCTGATGCGGCTCGGCCACGACGCGATGTACCGGCAGCAGGACATGGCGCTTGACGACGCGCTCGAGTACCTGCGCTCGCAGCTCTCGCTCACCTTCTCGACCGAGGACATCGTCGAGGGCGTCAGCGCGTTCTTCGAGAAGCGCGAGCCGCAGTGGAAAGGCAGGTAGGTATGGGGAGCACCGAGCAAGACGCCAAGAACCTGCTGCCGGGGACCGCGCCGCTGGGCGACCTCACCGAGCAGCTGCACGAGCGTCGCGCCAAGGCCAAGCTCGGCGGCGGCGAGGAGAAGATCGCCAAGCAGCACGAGCGCGGCAAGCTGACCGCGCGCGAGCGGATCGACCTCTTGGTCGACGAGGGAACCTTCGTCGAGATGGGGATCCACGGCCGCCCCCACTTCGCCCAGCGGGCGATGGAGGGCAAGGAGGCGCCGGCCGACGGCGTGATCACCGGTTGGGGCGACGTCGACGGTCGCCCCTGCTGCATCGCCGCCTACGACTTCACCGTGATGGCCGGCTCGATGGGGATGACCGGCGAGCTCAAGGTCACCCGCCTGCGCGAGATGGCGCTCTCCAAGCGGATGCCGTTCGTCTGGCTGCTCGACTCGGCCGGCGCCCGCATCCAGGAGGCGGCGGGCTCGCTCTTCGCCGGCTCCGGCCACCTCTTCCGCGAGGAGGTCGAAATGTCGGGCGTGATCCCGATGGTCGCCGCGATGATGGGCCCCTGCGCCGCCGGGACCGCCTACATTCCGGCGCTCTCGGACTTCGTGCCGATGGTCTCCGGCCAGGGCGCGATGGCGCTTGCCGGCCCGCACCTGACCAAAGCCGTCACCGGCGAGGACATCACGATGGAGGAGCTGGGCGGCGCCAAGGTCCACTGCCGCAAGTCTGGGGTGGGCGACCTCGAGGTCAAGGACGACCCCGAGTGCATCGAGAAGGTCAAGCAGTACCTCTCCTACTTCCCGCAGAACTGCGAGGAGAAGCCGCCGATCGTCCCGACCAGCGACCCGGACGACCGCGCCTCGGAGAAGCTGCTCGAGATCGTCCCCGACTCGTCCCGTCAGCCCTACGACATGTACGACGTGATCGGCGAGATCGTCGACGACGGCGAGTGGTTCGACATAAAGCCGAAGTTCGCCAAGACGCTGATCACCTGCTTCGCCCGCTTCGGCGGCCAGCCGGTCGGGATCGTCGCCAACCAGCCCAAGCAGCTGGCCGGCATCCTCGACAACGACTCCGCCGACAAGGCCGCCCGCTTCATCAACCTCTGCGACGCCTTCAATGTGCCGCTCGTCTTCCTGCAGGACGTGCCCGGCTTCATGGTCGGCGCCAAGGTCGAGCACGCCGGGATCATCCGCCACGGGGCGAAGATGCTCTACGCGGTCAGCCGCGCCACCGTGCCGAAGATCACCGTGATCGTGCGCAAGGCCTACGGCGCCGGCTACTACGTGATGTGCGGCAAGGCCTACGAGCCGGACCTGATCGTCGCCTGGCCCGGCGCCGAGATCTCGGTGATGGGTGCCGAGGGCGCGGTCGAAATCATCGGCCGCTCGGCGATCGAGGCCTCCGAGGACCCGGACGCCACCCGCGAGGCGATGCTGAACGCGGTGCGCGAGCAGATCGACCCCTACATCGCCGCCGGCAACGCGGTGATCGACGACATCATCGACCCCCGCGAGACCCGGCCGACGATCGTCAAGGCCCTGCGCATGGCGCGCAACAAGCACGTCGAGAAGCCGAAGAAACGCCACGGGGTGATGCCCGTATGAGCTCCTTCGGCGACCCGGTGGTGATCAGCTGTTCGATCAGCGGCGTGATCGCCAACCGCGACCAGTGCCCGGCGATCCCCTACACGCCGGAGGAGTACGCGGCGGAGGCGCGGCGCGCGGTCGACGAGGGCGCTTCGCAGATCCACATCCACGCCCGCAAGCCGGACGGCACGCCCTCCTACGAGGTCGAGGACTTCCGGGCGATCACCGAGGCGATCCTGGCCGAGGTCGGCGACGTGATCGTCAACTACTCGACCGGCGCGATCGGCATCCCGATCGAGAAGAGGATCGAGTACCTGCGCGAGTGCCGCCCCGACGTCGCCGCGCTCAACATGAGCTCGATGAACTACGCCAAGTACAGCTCGCGGCGCAAGGACTTCGTCTTCAAGGCGGTCTTCGAGAACAGCTTCGACACGATCATCGAGTTCCTCACCGCGATGCGCGACCTCGGGATCAAGCCCGAGCACGAGTGCTTCGATGCCGGCCACGTCGCCAACCTCGACCCGCTGATCGACATGGGCCTGCTCGACCGCACGCCGCTGCAGGTCTCGCTGGTGATGGGGGTCAACGGGGGCATCCGCCCGACGCCGCGCAACGTCGGCTTCATGGCGGAGCAGATCCCCGACGGCGGCGCCGAGGGCGAGCACCAGTGGCAGGTGATCGGCATCTCGCGCGACCAGTGGAAGCTGCTCGGCACGGCGCTGACGCTGGGCGGCAACGTCCGCGCCGGAGTCGAGGACAACCTCTACCTGCCCAACAGCGAGATGGCGAAGTCGAACGGCGAGCTGATCGCCAAGGCGCGCCAGATGGCCGAGGACGTCGGCCGCCGCGCCGCGACGGTGGCCGAGGCCCGTGAGCTCTTGGGAGTCCCCAAGCGTGAGCGATCTGCCGCTTAGCGACGTCCGGGTCCTCGACCTGACCAGGCTCCTGCCGGGCGGCTTCTGCTCGCTTCTGCTCGCCGACCTCGGCGCCGAGGTGCTGAAGGTCGAGGACACCGGGATGGGCGACTACATCCGCTGGGCGCCGCCCTACTACGGCGACGAGGATCAGCAGGAGCTGGGCACGCGCTCCTCCCTTTACCTGGCGCTCAACCGCGGCAAGCGCTCGGTCCGGCTCGACCTCAAGAGCGATGCCGGGCGCGAGGCCCTGCTGCGCCTGGTCGAGCGCTACGACGTCGTCCTCGACGGCTTCCGCCCCGGCGTCCTCGACAAGCTCGGCGTCGGCTACGAGCGGATGCGCGAGGCCAACCCCGCGATCGTCTTCTGCGCGATCACCGGCTACGGCCAGGACGGCCCCTACACCCGGCGCGCCGGCCACGACATGAACTACCTCGGCCTGATCGGGCTGCTCGGCCTGACCGGCGCCAAGGACGGCCCGCCGGTGCAGCCCGGCGGCCAGATCGCCGACCTCGGGGGCGGCGCGCTGATGGCCGCCTTCGGCGTGATGGCTGCGCTGCACGAGCGCCGCCGCTCGGGCGAGGGTCAGATGGTCGACGTCTCGATGGCCGACGGGGCGCTCTCCTGGCTGGCCCTGGTCGCCGGCCGCTTCTTCTGCGACGGCGAGGTGCCGCGGCGCGGCGAGCAGCAGCTCGCCGGCGGCCTGCTCTGTTACCTCCCCTACGAGGCCGCGGACGGCTGGGTCACCTGCGGGGCGCTGGAGCCGAAGTTCTGGGCCGCCTTCTGCCACGGCGTCGAGCGCCCCGACCTGGTCGAGGTGCAGTTCGAGGCGCCCGGCTCCGAGGCTTGGGAGAAGGTGGCGGAGGTCTTCCGTGGCAGCACCCGCGCCGTGTGGAAGGCCTTCAACGACGAGCACGACTGCTGCATCGAGCCGGTGCTCGACGTCGACGAGGCGCTGGACTCGGAGCTGGTCCGCGCACGCGAGATGGTCACCGCGATCGAGCAGCCCGGCATGGGCACGGTGCGCCAGCTCGGCGTGCCGGTGAAGATGAGCCGCACCCCCGGCGACCCCACCCGCCCGGCGCCCGCCTTCGGAGAGCACACCGACGAGGTCCTGCGCGAGGCCGGCTACTCCGACGAGGAGATCGCCGCCATGGTGGAGTCGGGCGCCGCCGCGGGACCCAGCGCCGACGCCGCGACGACCTTTCGGGCGTAGCTGCGATGGCGGCGCGACCAGAGACGAAGGCGGCGGACGGGCGGCTGATGAGGATCGGCGAGCTGGCCGAGGCCTCCGGCGTGCCGGTGCCGACGATCAAGCACTACCTGCGCGAGGGCCTGCTGCCCGAGCCCCTGAAGACGAGCCGCAACATGGCCTACTACCCGCCCGAGCTCGTCGACCGGATCAAGCTGATCAAGCAGCTGCAGGAGGAGCGCTTCATGCCGCTGCGGGCGATCAAGTCGGTGCTCGACGAGGACCCCGAGCGGGCGCGCGCCCTGGTCGAGCTCGAGGACCGCATCCTCGAGCGCGCCCTGGGCAGCGAGCGCACCCGCACCAGCGCCGCCGAGGTGCGCGAGCGCTACGGCGTCCCCAAGGAGGTGCTCGACCGGCTCGAGCAGATCGAGGTGCTCAGCCCCAACAGCCGCGGCTACTCGCCCTCCGACATCAAGATCATCGAGGCGATCGGCCGCTTCCGCGCCGGCGGCTACGACGAGGCAATCGGGTTCACCGTCTACGACACCCTGCGCTACAAGGCCGCCCTCGAAGAGCTCGTTCGCCAGGAGGTCGAGGTGGTGATGGACCGCCTCGCCGGCGAGGTCCCGCCCGAGCGCGTGGTCGAGATGCTCGAAGCCGGCGCCCAGCCACTGCAGGACCTGATCGCCGCCCTGCACACCAAGCTGATGGTCGCCGAGCTGGAGCGCCACCGCGCCGGCCGCAGGCAGGGCGGATCGTGAAGTCGGCGCTGATCACCGGGGCCTCGACGGGGATCGGACGGGCGACGGCGCTGCACCTCGACGCCGAGGGCTGGCGGGTGTTCGCCGGGGTGCGCCGGGAGGAGGACGCGGCCTCGCTGCGCGAGGCCGGCTCGGAGCGGCTCGAGCCGCT
>DATDBO010000047.1:0-15168 GCA_036524775.1 Solirubrobacterales bacterium | reverse complement strand
GCGATCGCGGAGCGGGTGCTCGCCGCCCGCGAGCGCCAGCGCGCGCGGCTGGCGGGCAGCGGGGCACTCTGCAACGGCGAGATGGACGGGCGCCTCACACGCCGCCACGTGCTCCTCGGGGGCGGGGCGGTACAGCGGCTGCTCGCCTCCGCGGGCGCCGGCGCGCTCACGGGGCGCGGGCACGACCGCGTGCTGCGCCTGGCGCGCACGATCGCCGACCTCACGGGCGCCGGCTCGATCGGCCGCGACCAGATCGCCCAGGCACTTCAACTGAGGAGGAGGGACCATGATTAGCCGACTCAACCCGCAGGCCTGTCCGGAGTGCCTGCGCCGGGCGCGCCTGCTCGGCCGGCTGGCGCCGTACATCGAGAAGATCGCCACCGGCGCGCCGGGCAAGCGCTCGCCCGAGCTGCTTCGACTCGACGACGAGGACCTGGCGGCGGTGGCGGCGCCGGGGGTCGCCGACCAGGTGCTGGCTCAGGTCGAGGCAGTGCCGGCGGAACGCCTGCAGGGGGAGTTGGAGGAGGCGGGGTGCTGGGGCTGCTGCCGGCACGACCCCCTCTTTCCGGCGGGCCTGCGCGACGCGGCCGACGCGCCTCGGGCGTTGATCGGCAAGGGCGATCCGGAGCTGCTCAGGCAGCTGCTGCCGGAGGGAGCGGTCACCGTTGTCGGCGCGCGGCGGGCGAGCACCTACGGCCGCGAGGTCGCACGCGAGCTCGGCCGCGATCTGGCCCGGGCCGGGCTGATCGTCGTCAGCGGGCTCGCCTTCGGCATCGACGCCTGCGCCCACCGCGGCGCCCTCGACGGCGGCCTGACCGTCGCCGTGCTCGGCTGCGGCGCCGACGTCGCCTACCCGGCGGCGCACCGCTCGCTCTGGCGGCGTCTCGGCGAGACGGGTTTGGTCCTCTCCGAGCTGCCGCCGGGAGCCGGCGCCTGGCGCTGGACCTTTCCCGCCCGCAATCGGATCATGGCCGCGCTCTCGGGGATGACGGTGGTGGTCGAGGGGGCCGAGCGCTCCGGCTCGCTGATCACCGCCGACCTGGCAACCGACCTCGGCCGCGACCTCGGCGCCGTCCCCGGCCCGGTCGGCTCGCGGCTCTCCGCCGGGCCGAACAACCTCCTCGCCGGCGGCGCCTGCCTGGTCCGCGACGCGCAGGACGTGCTCGACGCGATGCTCGGCGCCGGGGCGCGGCAGATCGACCGCTCCGGTCCCTCCCTGGAGCCGGCCCAGGAGGCGGTCCTCGAGGCACTCGAGCTGGGCGCCGACACCTGCGACGCGGTCGCCGCCGACCTCGGCCTGGGCGGGGGAGAGGCGGCAGCGGCGCTCGCCGGCCTCGAGTCGCTCGGCTACGTCAACTGCTCGCTGGTCGGCGTATACACCCGCACGACCCTTCGACCCCCGTCCGACATCTAGGCTGCCGGTGCCGTGAGCGACTTGCACGTACCGACCGTCCTCTCGATCGCCGGCTCGGACTCCGGCGGCGGCGCCGGCATCCAGGCGGACCTCAAGGCGTTCGCCGCCTGCGGCGTGCACGGGATGACCGCGATCACCGCGATCACGGCCCAGAACACGGTCGGGGTCAGCGCCGTCGAGGCGATCTCGCCGAGCACGATCGTCGCCCAGGTGCGTGCTGTCGCCGAGGACATCGGCGTCGACGCGGTCAAGATCGGCATGCTCGGGACGGCGGAGACGGTCGACGCCGTCGTCGAGGCGTTGGCCCTGATCGAGGACGCGCCCGTGGTCCTCGACCCGGTGATGGTCGCCGAGAGCGGCGCGGTCCTGCTCGACGACGCAGCGCGCACGGCGTTGGTCGAGCGCCTCTTGCCGCTCGCCTCGGTGGTCACCCCGAACATCCCCGAGGCGCGGGCGCTGGCCGGCGCCGACGAGCGCGACTCGCAGGAGGATCTGGCGCGCGAGGTGCTGGCGCTCGGGCCCAAAGCCGTCGTCGTCACCGGCGGCCACAGCGAGCAGGTGGTCGACGTCTACTTCGACGGCGCCGAGGCCGCGGCGATCGCCGGGGAGCGTCATCCCGAGGGCGCCGCGCACGGCTCCGGCTGCACGCACTCTTCGGCCCTCGCCGCCTTTCTTGCCCGGGGCGAAACCAGCCTTGACGCGGCGCGCAGGGCGCGCGAGGTGGCCTCTGCTGCGGTCGGCGCCGGCCTTCGCGACCTAGGCGCTGGCCCCGGCCCGGTCGACGTATTCGACCTGACGGGTTCAGAGGGCGCCAGGCGGCGTCCTCGGTCGGCCGAATAGCGCTGCTATTTCGGCCTCCCTGCGTCCTTGCCTGCCACCCTCTGAACCTCGTCAGTAGATTCCGTTGTATGACCACCAAGACGGCTTTGCCCCGGCCGCGCTCGAGCGTGGTCTTCGACGGCCCCGAGCGCGCCCACGCCCGCGCCTACATGAAGGGGATCGGCTTCGACGACGAGGCGCTGAGCAAGCCGACGATCGGCATCGCCAACACCTGGATCGAGGCGATGCCGTGCAACTTCCACCTGCGCGGCCTCGCCGAGCACATCAAGCAGGGGGTGCGCGCCGCCGGCGGGACGCCGATGGAGTTCAACACCATCGCGATCTCCGACGGCGTGACGATGGGGACCCAGGGGATGAAGGCCTCGCTGGTCAGCCGCGAGGTGATCGCCGACTCGATCGAGCTGACCGCGCGCGGCTACCAGTTCGACGCGATCGTCGCCATCTCCGCCTGCGACAAGACCCTGCCGGGCTGCGTGATGGCGCTGGCCCGGCTCGACGTGCCCTCGCTGATGCTCTACGGCGGCTCGATCGCGCCGGGGCGCTGGCACGGTCGCGACGTCACCATCCTCGACGTTTTCGAGGCGATCGGCGCCCACGCCGCCGGTGACATGAGCGACGAGGAACTGCACGAGCTCGAGGGCGTCGCCAGCCCGGGCGCCGGCGCCTGCGGCGGCCAGTTCACCGCCAACACGATGGCCTGCGCCTTCGAGGCGCTCGGGATCAGCCCCGGCGGCTCGGCGATGGTCCCGGCTGAAGACGATGAGAAGGGCAGCGTCGCCGAGAAGATCGGCGAGCTGGCGATGCGGGTGCTGAGCGAGGACCTGCGACCGAGCCAGGTGATCACCCGCAACTCGCTGGAGAACGCGATCGCCTGCGCTTGCACTACGGGTGGCTCGACCAACGTCGTCCTTCACCTGCTCGCCGTCGCGCGCGAGGCGGGGATCGAGCTGAGCATCGACGACTTCGAGCGGATCTCGCGCGAGACGCCGCTGCTCGCCGACCTCAAGCCCGGTGGGCGCTTCGTCGCCACCGACCTCTACGCGGCCGGCGGGGTGCCGCTGGTGCTCAACCGGCTTGCCGAGGCGGGCAAGCTGCACGAGGACGAGATCACCGTCAGCGGCCGCACGATCGGCGAAGAGGCCGGGGCGGCGGTGGAGACCCCCAATCAGGAAGTCGTGCGATCGCTTTCCGATCCGCTCAAGCCCGAAGGCGGGCTGGCGATCCTGCGCGGCAACCTCGCCCCCGAAGGCGCCGTGGTCAAGCTCGCCGGCACCGAGCGGACCCAGCAGACCGGTCCGGCGCGGGTCTTCGAGTCCGAAGAGGAGTGCTTCCGCGCGGTCAAGGATCAGAAGATCAGCCCGGGCGACGTCGTCGTGATCCGCAACGAGGGCCCGGTCGGCGGTCCCGGGATGCGCGAGATGCTGCAGGTGACCGCGGCGATCGTCGGCGAGGGCCTGGGCGAGAGCGTGGCGATGGTCACCGACGGCCGCTTCTCCGGCGCCACGCGGGGGTTGATGATCGGACACGTCGCGCCGGAGGCGGCCAAGGGAGGACCGATCGCGGCGATCCACGACGGTGACGAGATACGCCTCGACGTAGACGCGCGCCGGCTCGACGTGGCGCTCTCCGACGAGGAGATCGCCAAGCGCGTCGCCGAGTACGAGTCACCACCGTCCCCGTGGCAGGGCGGTGTGATGGGCAAGTACGCAGCCGGAGTGAGTTCCGCCTCGCTCGGCGCCGTGACCTGACGGATTAGGGCGGCGCATATCTGCGTCCTCGGTCGCTCGCGTGCAGAGCACGCCACGCTCCCTGCGTCCTTGATCTGCTTGCCCTAATCCGCCAGGAAGGCGTCCAGCAACTGATTGAATCTTTCGGGCCGCTCCATCTGTGGCACGTGGCCGGTGCGCTCGAAGAGCTCCACCCGCGATTCAGGGATCAGGCGGTGGTAGCCGATCGCCGCCTCGACCGGGACGACGTGGTCGTTGAGGCCCCACACGACCAGCGTCGGAACCTCGATCTCGGGCAGGCGGTGGCGGGTGTCATAGCCGCCGATCGCGCGGATCGCGTCGGCGAAGCCGGGGCTCTGCAATCCCGGGTGGATCTGCTCCTTGAGCAACTCGGGCCGCACCCGGTTGGGGTAGTGGAAGACGCGGCCGAAGGCGAACTTGCGGCCGGCCGGACGGTGCAGCCAGGCGCGCCGCGGCCCGGCCATGAAGGGAAAGCTCGCTTCGAAGAGGCGCAAGCCGGCTTCGAGGTGCCGTCCCTGGGCCTCGGCGAAGCTGATCCCCGCCGCCGAAACCAGCACCAGCTTGTCGAAGCGCGAAGGCCGTTCGATCACTGCCTCGGTGGAGACGAAGCCGCCCATCGAGTTGCCGACCAGCGCCGCGACCCGGTCGATGCCTAGCTTCTCGCAGAAGTCGTGGATCAGGCGGCCGTAGGCGGGCATGTCGATCGGCCAGGAGGGCATCGGGCTCTCGCCGAAGCCGGGCAGGTCGAGGGCGATCGCGCGGTGGGTGCGGCCGAACCAGGGCAGGTTCTCGAGCCAGTTCTGCCAGCACCCGGCGAGGCCGTGGACGAAGAGGATCGGCTCGCCCTCGCCGATCTCGACGTAGTTCACCTCAGCTCCCGGCAGCTGGACCCGGCGCAGGTGCTCGCGCCAGTCGACCTTCAGCCACTCGGGATCGGGGTTGCCGTAATCGCTGGCGGGGAAATTGACCGACCCGCTCAGTACTGACTGGGAGTCCATTTAGGCGTAGCCCATCCTTTCCAGCACCGGGATCTCGCGGATCTGCGGCGGTTGCAGGTGGTCCCAGAGGATGCCGCGGGGCCGCTCGTAGGTGCGCTCGACCTCGATCACCGCGCGCGGCGTCGCGATCAGGTCGACGGGGAGGTCGTGCGAGACGACCGGCAGGTGGCGGCGCAGGATCTGGATCGGGTGCACGGTGGTGGCGATCGTCGTGTGGTCGTCGATCTTGCCGGCGTCGATCAGGATCCCGTACTCGAGGTCGTTGTAGCCGCCGCCCTTGCCGATCCTCGCGCCGCTCAGGTTCACTGCGACCGAGCCGGTGAGGACGAAATCGATCTCGGGCAGGTCGTCGACGGCGACGACGCGTCCGTGCTTGAGCGCACCCTTGATCGTCGCCGCCTCCTTGATCGCGGCCTTGGAGAGGCGCTTCGGCTCGAGCACGCGGAAGGGGTGCGGGTCGCGCAGCCGCGGCACCGCCATGATCACCGTCATGCCCTCCTCGAGGGCGAGCCGGCGGGCGTGCGTCTGGGGGGAGTCGGGGTTGGCCTTGATCGTCCGCGCCCGCTTCCAGAGGCGGCTGCCGGCGAGCTTTTCGGCGGCGAGCCGGGCGCCGGCGAAGTTGGGGATGCGTCCCTCGGCGCCGGGGAAGCGCGAGACGCCCTCGCGGTCCATCGCTTTCCAGACCTCCCTGCGGACGTCGTCCTTGGCAACCATAAGGCGAAAGATATCCGTCAGGACGACCGATCCGTGTGCCTAAACTGCTCTCGATGGGTCGCAAGATGCAGATCGCGATCATCGCCGGCGTGCTCGTCCTGCTCCTCGGAGCAGTGGCTGCCTATGCCTATGACAGCTCGCAGGAGGGCGAGATCGCCGACGGGGTGACGATCGCCGGCGTCGACGTCGGCGGCATGACTGCGGCCGAAGCCGAGCGGGCCGTGCGCCGCCGGCTGCTGGCGCCGTTGCGCCACTCGCTCAGGGTCGGCTACGACGGCGAGAGCTGGACCCTGCCGGGCGAGAAGCTGAAGCTGCACGCCGACATCGACGAGGCGGTCGACCAGGCCCTCGCCGAGAGTCGCGAGGGAGGGCTGCCCGCTCGCGTCGTCCGCTACGTGACCGGCGACGGCGTCGACGAGCGCCTGTCCGCCGAGGTCACCTACTCGCAGCCGGCGATCAACCGCTTCGTCCGCAGGATCGCCGCCGAGGTCGGTGTGGAGCCCCGCGACGCGACGGTCGAAGCCGACGGCGCCGAACTGGTCGTCGTCCCCGCCGAGCACGGTCGCAAGCTGCGCGACAACCTGCTCACCGAGCAGCTCGACGCCGCCGTCCTCAACGCCGACGCCGACCGCACGATCTCCGCTCGCACCAACTCGGTCGAGCCGGAGGTGACCGGCGAAGAGGTTGCCGCGGAGTACCCGACCTACCTCACGCTCGAGCGCGCCACCTACACGCTGCGCCTCTGGAAGGACCTCAAGCTCGCCAAGACCTACACCGTCGCCGTCGGCCAGGAAGGCCTGGAAACGCCGGAAGGGCTCTACCACATCCAGGACAAGCAGGTCGAACCCACCTGGCACGTGCCCGAATCCGATTGGGCCGGCTCGCTCGCCGGGCAGTCGATCCCGCCCGGACCGTCGAACCCGCTGAAGGCGCGCTGGATGGGGATCTACGAAGGGGCCGGCATCCACGGCACCGAAGAAACCTCCTCGCTGGGGACGGCGGCCTCGCACGGCTGCGTGCGGATGGCGATCTCCGACGTCGAAGAGCTTTATGACGAAGTCGAAGTAGGCACCCCGATCTACATCGGGTGAGCGCAGGCTCTCGCGGCCGCGCGGCGAATCTCATCCAATGACCTGGGAAGAGGCGTTGGCCTCCTACGACCGCGACCTGCGCGCGCGGAGCCTCGCCGAGCGAACCCGGAAGGCGTACGGGGTTGATCTAGGTCAGTTCGTGGATTGGGCCGGGGAGCGGGGGCTGGGGCCCGGCGAGGTCCGCCATCGCGACGTGCGTCGCTACGGGGCCGGGCTCTCCTCGGGCGGTGCCTCGGCGGCGACGGTGGCGCGCAAGCTCGCCGCGATCCGCGGCCTCTTCGACTTCCTCATTCGCACCGAACGGCTGAGCCAAAATCCGGCCGACCTGGTTTCGAATCCCAAGGGGGAGCGGAAGCTGCCGCGGGTGCTGACGGGAGAGCAGGTGCGCGCGCTGCTCGAGCGCATCCCCGCGCGCACGCCGCTCGAGCTGCGCGACCGGGCGATGCTCGAGCTGGCCTACTCCTGCGGGTTGCGTTGCGAGGAGATCGTCAACCTCGACCAGGGCAGCTTCGACTTCGAGACCGAGCAGCTGCGGGTGCTCGGCAAGGGCTCCAAGGAGCGAGTGCTGCCGGTCGGCGAGCCCGCCCAGCGGGCGCTTCGCCGCTACTTGGAGCGCGGGCGCCACGCCCTCTCCGCCGACCCGCGCGAGCCCGCTCTCTTCCTCTCCAAGAGCGGCCGCCGCCTCTCCAACTCCGACGTCACCCGCCGGCTCGCCCTCTGGGTGCGCGAGGCGGCGCTCGCCGCCGGCGTCTCCCCGCACGCCCTCCGCCACAGCTTCGCCACGCATCTGTTGGAAGGCGGCGCCGACCTGCGCGCGATCCAGGAGCTGCTCGGGCACGCATCGATATCGACGACGCAGGTCTACACTCGTGTCGACGCCGCTCGCCTGCGGGAGGCATACGCAGCCACCCATCCGCGTGCATGAGGGATTTCTCAGCCCAAAAGATGCCCCAGCGACCATAGAATCGAGCGAATTCCATGGAAACCGGCGTAAAAGAGGTGGAGCTCCGCGACCTGTGGCGTCGCTACAAGGACGACGGCGACAAAGGGGCGCGCGAGCGGTTGGTCGTCGCGTACTCCCCGTTGGTCAAGTTCGTCGCCGGCCGGCTCGGCGCCGGGCTGCCCTCGCACGTCGAGGACGCCGACCTGATCTCCTACGGCCTGATGGGCCTGATCGGCGCGATCGAGCGCTTCGAGCCCGAGCGCGGGATCAAGTTCGAGACCTTCGCGATGACCCGCATCCGCGGCGCGATCATCGACGAGCTGCGCTCGCTCGACTGGGTGCCGCGCTCGGTCCGCTCGCGGGCGCGCGAGATCGAGGCGGCGCAGTCGAAGCTCGAGCACGAATTGCAGCGGGCGCCGACCGAGGCCGAGCTGGCCAAGAAGCTCGGCCTCAGCGAGGAAGAACTGCAGACCTCGCTGCTGGAGATCGCCAACTCCTCGGTCTACGCGCTCGACGAGCTGTGGACGATCTCCGACTCCTCCGGCGACTCGGTTTCGCTGCTCGACACGATCTCCGACCCGCGCGCAGACGACCCACAGGAAGCGCTCGCCGGCAGCGAGATCAAGGACCGGCTGACCGAGTCGATCGCCGGCCTGCCCGAGCGCGAGCAGCTCGTCGTCGCCCTCTACTACTACGAGAACCTCACCCTGCGCGAGATCGGCGAGGTGCTCGGCGTCACCGAGTCGCGCGTCTCGCAGCTGCACACCAAGGCAGTGATGCGGCTCAAGTCCTCTTTACAAGAGGTCTAGTACCGCTCTAATCTCGTCTGCGTGCCACATAAGGCCGCAGACCGGATTCGCAACGTCGCCCTGATCGGGCACCGGGGCTGCGGCAAGACGAGCCTGCATGAGGCACTGCTGTTCGAGGCCGGCGCGACGCGGCGGCTGGGCACGGTCGCCGACGGCAGCACGGTTTCCGACTCCGAGCCCGACGAGCAGGAGCGCGAGATGTCGATCGGCGCCTCAGTCGCCGGCTTCGAGCACGACAAGCGCGAGATCAACCTGATCGACACGCCCGGCGAGCCGAGCTTCGTCGCCGATGCGGCGGCGGCGCTGCGGGTCGCCGACGCGGCCGTCGTCGTCGTCAACGGCGTCGCCGGGGTCGAGGTGCAGACCGAGCGGCTCTGGGCACGCGCCGACGCCGAGGGCCTGGCGCGGCTCGTCTTCGTCAACATGCTCGACCGCGAGCGGGCCGACTTCTTCGCCGTGCTCGACTCGCTCAAGGCGGCCTTCGGCCCGCACGTCGTCGCCACCGAGATCCCGATCGGCGCCGAGCACGAGGTGTGCGGCGTGATCGACCTGATCGACCTCGAGGCCTTCGTCTACGAGGGCGACGGGCAAGGCAGCGCGAGCAAGGTCGAGATCCCCGAGGAGCTGCGGGCGCAGGCGGAGGAGTACCGCGAGAAGCTGATGGACGAGGTGGCCGAGAACTCCGACGAGCTGATGGAGCGCTACCTCGAGGGCGAGGAGATCGACCACGCCGAGATCGTCGGCGCGCTCAAGCAGGGCGTCACCGCGGGGCGGCTCTTCCCGGTGACCTGCGGCGTCGCCACCCGCAACCTCGGCGCCGACCGCCTGCTCGGCGCGCTGGTCGAGGACCTGCCGTCGCCGGCGATGCGCGGGCCGGTCGATGTGGTCGGGGAGGGGGGAGAGGCGCTCGAGGTCGCGCCCGAGGACGACGGCCCGCTGGTCGCCTACGTCTTCAAGACGCTCGCCGACCCGTACGCCGGCCGGATCAACCTGCTGCGCGTCTATCGCGGCACGCTGCGCTCCGACTCGCAGGTGGTCAACGTGACCAGGCACGAGAAGGAGCGGATCGGCCAGCTCGGCCGGCCGCTGGGCAGCGAGCTGCAGCCGGTGACCGAGCTGGGGGCGGGGGAGATCGGCGCGGTGGCGAAGCTGAAGCAGACCCAGGCGGGCGACGTGCTCTGCGAGCGCCAGGAGGAGATCGCCTTCGCCCCGCTCGACCTGCCGGCGCCGGTGATGGCCTTCGCGTACGAGCCGAAGAGCAAGGGCGACGAGGAGAAGGCGGCGGCCGCGGTGCGGCGGCTGGGCGAGGAGGACCCGACCCTCGACGTCCACCGCGACGCCCAGACCGGCGAGCAGATCGTCGCCGGCCTGACCCAGATCCACGTCGAGGTGGTCGTCGAGCGGATGAAGCGCCGCTTCGGCGCCGAGATCGAGCTGCACCCGCCGCGCGTCCCCTACCAGGAGACGATCCGCCAACCGGCCGAGGCGCACGCCCGCTACAAGAAGCAGTCGGGCGGGCGAGGCCAGTTCGCCGACTGCAAGATCGAGATCGAGCCCGCCGAGGATGGCGCCGGGCTCGAGTTCGTCAACAAGATCAAGGGGGCGGCGATCCCCGGCAGCTTCATCCCTGCGGTCGCGAAGGGGGTGGAGGAGGCGATGCGGCACGGCACGGTCGCCGGCTATCCGGTCAAGGACGTGCGCGTGCGCTTGGTCGACGGCAAACACCACGACGTCGACTCCTCCGAGATGGCCTTCAAGGTCGCCGGCTCGATGGCCTTCCGCGAGGCGATGGAGGCGGCCGACCCGGTCCTGCTGGAGCCGATCGTGCGGCTCACGGTCAGCTGCCCCGAGGGGGTGGTCGGCGACGTGATCGGCGACCTCAACTCACGCCGCGGTCGGCCGCTGGGGATGGAGCCGAAAGGGACTGCGACCGAGGTGAGGGCCGAGGTGCCGATGGCCGAAGTGCTCGACTACGCGCCGGACCTGCGCTCGATCAGCGGCGGCCGGGCCGAGTTCACGGTCGAGTTCGAGCGCTACGAGCCGGTCCCGGTGCATCTCGCTGAGAAGGTCGTGGCGTGACGCACGTGGCGCTGCGCATATCTGCGTCCTCAGTCGCTCGCGTGCAGAGCACGCCACGCTCCTTGCGTCCTTGATCTGCTTGGCCACGTGCGCCACGCCATGGGCTAGCTTGCAGGGGTGACTGCTGTTGCGCGAGTTGATCCCGCCGCCCCAGGCGCGACGGTTGGGCGAATTGCAGGGCGAGTTGAGTCGCGGTTCGAGCGCGCGGTGGCGCGCTTCAACGCCGGCGAGGCGGCGCGCACAGTCGCCGGCCTGACCCGCACGCTGGGGAGGCCGCGGGTCTCGATCGGCGCCGCCGCCGGCTCGCCGAGCGAGGTGCGGGTGACGGTCGCCTGGGAGCTGGGCTGGTACCAGTGGTGCGTCGACCTGGACGACGATCGGCGGTCGGTCTTCCAGCTCGACAAGGGCGACGAGATCGACCAGCTCGACGGCTCCGCCCGGCAGTGGAACGCGACGGCGGACGAGCGCGGTCGGCTGGCGCTCGGCGCGCCGCGATGAAGCTGGTCGTCAACGTCGACGGCGGCGCGCGGGGGAATCCCGGCCCCGCGGCGATCGGCGCGGTCGTCCAGGCGTCCGAGGGCGACGTGCTGGAGGAGCGCGGCGAGCGGATCGGCACGGCGACCAACAACGTCGCCGAGTACAAGGCGCTGCTGCTGGGGATCGAGCGGGCGGCGGAGCTGGGGGCGAGCGAGCTCGAGCTGGTCGGCGACTCGGAGCTGGTCGTCCGCCAGGTCAAGGGCGAGTACAAGGTCAAGGACGCGACATTGCGCGGGCTGCACGCCGAGGTGCAGCGGGCGCTGCGGCCCTTCGACCGCTGGTCGATCCGCCACGTGCGGCGCGAGCAGAACGCAGAGGCCGACCGCCTGGTCAACCAGGCCCTCGACGGCGCGGAGGCCTGAGCCGGTGGCCGAGCCGATCGATCCGCGCGTCGACGTCGGCCACGTCCACCTCAAAGTCGCCGACCTCGATCGGGCGCTCGACTTCTACTGCGGCGTGCTCGGCTTCGAGCTGCAGCAGCGGCTCGGCGACGAGGCGGCCTTCGTCTCGGCGGGCGGCTACCACCATCACATCGGCCTCAACACCTGGCATTCGAAGGGCGGCGCGCCGCCGCCGGCCGGCAGCACCGGCCTCTTCCACGTCGCGATCCGCTACCCCGACCGGCGCACGCTGGCTGACGCCCTGCGACGCCTCGAGCGGGCCGGCGTCCCGCTCGGCGGCGCCTCCGACCACGGCGTCAGCGAGGCGCTCTACTGCAACGACCCCGACGGCAACGGGATCGAGCTCTACCGCGACCGCCCTCGCGAGGAGTGGCCGCGCTCGCCCGACGGCGAGGAGATCGCGCTGGTCACCGAACCGCTCGACCTGAGCGATCTCCTCGCCGAGCTGGACTCTTAAGAGCCGAGGATCGCCCCCGCCAGGTTCGCTTTGAACGGCTCCGTTCCGTGGGCGAGCTGCATCCCTCCGAAGTCGCTGTTGGCGCGCAGGTAGGCAAGCTCCTTGGCCAGGTCGCCGACGCCGTTGGTGCCGGCCAGCGGCGCGATCTGCAGCGTGCTGAGCACCCCGAACGCCCCGCCGGAGCCGTTGAGGAAGCCGCTGCCCGAATCGCCCGGGATGCCCGGCGTGAGGGTGACGACGATGTGGCTCCAGCCGCCGCCTTCGCTCTGCACGAGGACGCCCTGCTTGGGGCTGAGCTGGGTCACGCCGCCGCGCAGCGAGGAGTTGCCGTAGGAGTAGACGGTCGAGCCGAGCCCGCCGGGGGAGCCGACCCCGGTCGGCCCGCCGAAGCCGGGCACCGAGGGATTGACCTCGTCGACGTCGGCCGGGTCGATCCTGATCAGGGCGAAGTCGTTGTAGGCGCAGGTGTCGGGATCGGTCTCGCCCGCGGCCTGCATCGCCAGCCAGGAGTTGTAGACGAGGGTGCCGGGTTTGCTTGCCCCGGTCACTTCGACCGGCGTGCCGAGCGGCAGCGAGCCGCTGGTGCAGCCGTCGGTTTCGGTCGCTTCGCCGGTGCCCGAGCAGTGCGCCGCTTGGCCGAGGAAGACGCTCGTCCCTTCCTGGAAGACGAAGTTGGCCGTACATTGCGCGCCTTCGGTGAAGACCTGCACGCCGGGATGGACGGTCGCGGTTTTGGCCGGGGCCCAAGCCGAGGAGCCGGCCGGGACGACGAGCGTGACGAAGAGCGCCGCGACGGCGGCGAGGACGGCGAGCTTGCTTCGGTTCACGGAGAGCCTCCCATTCGGGTCTGAGCACGAACGCTCGATCTGGAGTCGCGTAAAGCGCTACCCAGTACTTAGTAGCACGAAACCCCAGCCCCCGCACGCCTATAATCCGCGGCCGATGCGGCTGTAGCTCAGCTGGCTAGAGCGTCTGCTTGCCATGCAGAAGGTCGTGGGTTCGAATCCCATCAGCCGCTTCACTGTAAAACCGGCGCCTTTTGGGCGCCGGTTTCTTTATCCGGGCGCTCTTCTGGTCAAGAAGTCGGACACTGGTGCCCGAAGCTCGCCGACTGGCGTCCATATGCGCCGCCCCTGAGCAGCTGACGCCTGCGCTCGTCGATTTCGAGGCGCCGAGAGGGTTCGCCATGGCTCAACTCTGCTATTGACCGTCGGTCGGTAAGTGCTCTAGGTTATCGACCAATGGTCAATAACGGCGTGGGAGGCAGACGATGACGACCGAGTACCAGCCTTTCCCCAATGAGGAGGGGCGGAACAATCGGCAGTCTCAACTGGAGATCCCGGCGATGGTGTGGGCACTGGGAATTCCAAGCGACAAGCGGATCCTCGAGGTGGGGTGTGGGCGGGGGGTCGCGCTGCCGGTCATCGATCGGTTGTGCAGCCCCCGACTGCTGGTGGGGCTCGACATCGACCCGAAGCTGCTGGTCGAGGCGGCGGCGAATCTCCGCGAGCACGGGACCACGGCGCAGCTTTGCGCCGCCGACGTCCGCCGGATGCCGTTCGCCGACGGAGCCTTCGACGTGATCATCGACTTCGGCACGCTCTACCACATTGCCAAACCGCAGGCCGCATCGGCCGAATCGCTCGGGTCCTCGCTCCGGGCGGGATGTTCGTCCACGAGACGATGGCCTCACAGTTGCTCTCGCATCCGGTCCGTTCGCGGGGTCGGCGTCTGCCGCGGCTGGAGCATGACGACCTGCGGCATGAGCGCTGGGCGATGCTCTGGGCCTCTCGCACTAAGGGGGTGCGCCGGCGGAGGCAAGACCCCCGCATATCGCTCCATTTTGGGCACTAGCTGTGGCAGAGTCACCTGTGGAAGGAAGGAGAGCCTGATGTCGAACTCACTGGTGAACTTCATCGCGATCATCGTCCGTCGCTCCGGTGCGATGGCCCTGAAGCCATGCTGATCTACTCGATGAGCGTCTCGGTGGACGGCTTTATCGCCGACCGCGAGGGCGGGTTCGAGTGGACGGTCCCTGACGAGGAGCTATTTCGCTTCCACCTCGCGCGGGTGCGCGAGCTCGGCGGCTGTCTGCTTGGCCGCAGGCTCTACGAGACGATGCTGGTGTGGGAGACGGATCCGTCGCTGCGTGACACCGAGCTCGACGCCGCGTTCGCCGATATCTGGTGCGCGCTTCCGAAGGTCGTCTTCAGTCACACGCTAGACAGCGTCCAGGGCAACGCTCGGCTCGCCAAGGGGTCGGTGGCCGAGGAGGTCGCCGCGGCGCTCGCCGCGACTGATAGGGACGTCGAGATCGGGGGCGCCGGCCTGGCTGCGGCTGCGATCGAGCTTGGCCTCGTCGACGAGTTGCGCATGTTTCGCTATCCGGTCGTCGTTGGTGGCGGCACGCCGTTCCTGCCGCCGGTCATCGAGGACGTCACACTGGAGCTGATCGAGGCCAGGACGTTCGGCTCGCGCGTGATCTACGAGCGCTACGGGCGCGCCGGCGATGAGTCAGATTGACACCGCCGCCATAGTCATCACGCCTCGCCGGACCGTGTATTCGCCGCGCTGACTGAACCAAAGCTAGTCAGTCCACCAATCGCGCCGGCCATCGACGTCTTCGCGCGGATCCTCGCCGAGATTGGGCGCGCCGATGACGAGGATCTCGAGGCCCTCTGACCCGGCCTCGTAGCCTCGCCACGTACCGGGCGGGACGCGCACCGCGTCCCATTCCTTGAGCTCGACGATTTCGTCGTCGAGCTTCATCCTCCCGCTCCCGCGCAGAACCACGTACACCTCCTCCTGCTTCGTGTGCGTGTGGCCGTACGGAAAGCGATAGTCGGGTGGGACGCGCTGGTAGCCCAGGCCGGATTTCTCGAGCTCGAGCGCCTCGGTCGCCAAGCGGAACTCCAAGTCTGGCGAACCATCGAAGTTCGACCCGACATCCTCCAGATCCTCCTTGAGGTTCCTTAGCGTGAACGGCACCGCGCAATCCTAGGTGTAGTTCCTAACAACGTTGTTCATCCGGGCCTCCTTGAAGGCTGGGGGTGCTGAAGCCACCCAGATCAAGGAGGACACCGGATGAAGCTCCACGCTAATGCCCCCTTCGGCCCGAAGGGGAGGCTGACGATGGT
>DATDBO010000046.1:0-16150 GCA_036524775.1 Solirubrobacterales bacterium | reverse complement strand
GCCGTCTAAGCGGCTAGGGAACATGGCGCTCTCCCGGCGGGGGTCGGCTCTCTGTGCTTCCCGGGATTCTGCGGCGGCCTCGCTTCGCTCGGCCTCTCCATCTAAATCTCAGGAACGGGGAGAGGATCTCCAATGAGGGTGCCCGTCCCCTCCCAGCCGGAGCGGTTCCGTCAGTGGGCGCCGGCGAGGTCGCGCTCGGGGTCGATGCCCCAGCGCTCGCCGACCGCGGCGAGCTCGCCGTCGAGCGCCCACCGGTCGGGGCGCTCCTCCCCCTCGTGCGCGGGGCTGGCGCCCTTCAGCGCCATGGTGCCGGTGTTGTCGCCGACGGCGCGAATCGCGGCGACGTCCTCCTCGCTCAGCCGCTGCTCGGCGGGCAGGTTCGCCAGCTCGACCCGCTTGGCCTCGATCGGGCAGGCCTCCTCGCCGGCCTCCTGGATCAGGGTGGGGACGACGCACTCGACCGCGGCGTGGGCGAGGTTCCACTGGCAGGCGAGCTGGATCGGCGTCAGCCGCGCCCGTTTGGCGATCGACAGCACCCGCTCGAGCTTCTCCAGGCCCGCCTCGATCCAGCCGTCGGGACGGAAGGCGCGGTGGTCGCCCTTGGCGAGCTCGGTCCCGGGCCGCAGGTCGCCCCAGAAGAGGCCGCCGTAGTCGACCACGCGGGTGATCACCTTGATGTCGTGGCGAGCGGCGGCGTCGAGGCAGAGCTCGCCCGGCCAGGGCTCGAAGGGGTTGAGGATGATCATCGCCCAGTCGAGCCGCTCGCCGAAGCGCTCGATGCAGGCGATCAGGTCGAGGGTGAACCCGTTGGCGGGCCCGGGCGCGAGGCCGATCTGGCCGGCCAGCCCTTCCTCGCGCAGCGCCGCCATCCCGTCCCAGACCGCCTCGCTCGAGTAGCCGGTGCGGTCGGGGTTGTGGAGCAGCAGCAGGTCGAAGCGCTCGACCCCGAGCCGCTCGAGGCTGCGCTCGGTCGCCATCCGCAGGTAGCCCGCGTACTCCTCGGGGCCGCGCAGGCGCGGGTCGGTGAAGCGCGGGAACCCGCGCGGCCCGTCCCGCTCGCCCGCGTAGAAGTCGTGCCCGACCGCGCCAACCAGCGAGTACTCCTCGCGCGGCACGCCCGCCAGCGCCCGGCCCAGCACCCGATCGGCCTCCCCCTGCCCGTAGGTGTCGGCGGTGAGCACCGTGTCGATCCCATCGTCGGGTCGCAGCAGCGCCTCCAGCCGCTCCTCGTCGATCGTCTCGCCGAAGCGCAGGAACCGCCCCCCGCTCCAGGTCCCGACCGCAACGCGGCCCGGCTCCCTCATTTGCTCGAGCTGTCCCCGACTTTCTCGGGCTCAGGCTCCGGCTTGGCCTTCTTGGCGGGCTTCTTCGGCGCGATGATCGTCAGCTTCAGCGGCTTGTCGTCCTCGTCGCCGGCCGGGTCGCGCTCGACCAGCACGGTCGAGCCCGGGACCATCGGCCCCTGGCGCAGCACCTCGTCGGCGAGCGGGTCCTCGAGGTAGCGCTGGATCGCGCGGCGCAGCGGCCGGGCGCCCATCGAGGGGTCCCAGCCTTTGTCGACCAGCAGGTCCTTGGACTCGTCGGTCAGCTCCAGCTGCAGCTCGTGCTCGGCGACCTGGACGCGGACGCGATTGATCATCAGGTCGACGATCTCCTTGACCTCGTCCTTGGCCAGCTTGTGGAAGACGATCACCTCGTCGATCCGGTTGAGGAACTCCGGCCGGAAGACTTTTTTGAGGTCGCCCATGATCCGGTTTTTCATGTCGCCGTAGGACATGCCGGTCTCGTCGGCGACGGTGAAGCCGATCGAGGTGTTCTTGGCGATCTCCGAGGCCCCGATGTTCGAGGTCATGATCACGATCGCGTTGCGGAAGTCGACCGTGCGTCCCTGAGCGTCGGTAAGCCGCCCGTCCTCGAGGATCTGCAGCAGGATGTTGAAGACGTCCGGGTGCGCCTTCTCGATCTCGTCGAGCAGCAGCACGCTGTACGGCTTGCGCCGCACGGCCTCGGTCAGCTGGCCGCCCTCGTCGTAGCCGATGTAGCCCGGCGGCGAGCCGACCAAGCGGCTGACCGCGTGCTTCTCCATGTACTCGGACATGTCGATTCGCACCAGCGCCTCCTCGTCGCCGAAGAGGAACTCGGCGAGGGTGCGCGCCAGCTCGGTCTTGCCGACCCCGGAGGGGCCGAGGAAGATGAACGAGCCGGACGGGCGCTTGGGGTCCTTGATCCCTGCGCGCGAACGCCGGATCGCTTTGGAGACGGCGGTGATCGCGACCTCCTGGCCGATCACCCGCTTGTGCAGCTCCTCCTCCATGCGGATCAGCTTCTTGGTCTCGGCCTCGGTCAGTTTGAAGACCGGGATCCCGGTCCACATCGAGACGATGTCGGCGATCTCCTCTTCGCCCACGTCGGGCCGCTCGGACGTGTCGCCCTCCGACCACTCGTCTTCGAGCTGGCGCTTGCGGGTCGTCAGCTGTCGCTCCTGATCGCGCAGGTTGGCCGCTTTCTCGAACTCCTGCGCCTCGATCGCGGACTCCTTCTCGCGCCGCGTCTTTTCCACTTCCTCCTCGAGGTCGCGGTAGACCGGCGGCGCGCTCATCGACTTGATCCGCATCCTTGATGCGGCCTCGTCGATCAGGTCGATCGCCTTGTCGGGCAGGAAGCGGTCGGAGATGTAGCGGTCGGCGAGCTCGGCGGCGGCGGCCAGCGCGTCGTCGGTGATGTTGACGCGGTGGTGCTGCTCGTAGCGCTCGCGCAGCCCCTCGAGGATCTTCACCGTGTCCTCGACCGAGGGCTGGTCGACCTTGATCTGGGCGAAGCGGCGCTCCAGCGCCGAGTCGCGCTCGAGGTATTTGCGGTACTCGTCGAGCGTCGTCGCGCCGATCGTCTGCAGCTCGCCGCGCGCCAGCGCCGGCTTGAGGATCGAGGCGGCGTCGATCGCGCCCTCGGCGGCGCCGGCTCCGACCAGGTTGTGGAGCTCGTCGATGAAGAGGATGATGTCGCCGCGCTGGGTGATCTCTTTCATCACCTTCTTGAGGCGCTCCTCGAACTCGCCGCGGTACTTCGAGCCGGCGACCAGCGCCGCGAGGTCGAGCGTGTAGATCTGTTTGTTGCGCAGCAGCTCCGGCACCTCGCCGTTGTTGATCCGGGCCGCCAGGCCCTCGACCACGGCGGTCTTGCCGACGCCGGGCTCGCCGAGCAGCACCGGGTTGTTCTTGGTGCGCCGGGAGAGGATCTGCATGATCCGCTCGATCTCGGTTTCGCGGCCGATCACCGGGTCGAGCTTGCCCTCCTCGGCCAGTTTGGTCAGATTGCGGCCGAACTGGTCGAGCAGCTTCGAGCTCTTTTTGCCCGAGCCCTCGCCCTGGCCGCCCCCGCCGCCGCCCTGGCGGCGCCCGCCGGGACCCGACAGCATGCGGATCACCTCGTTGCGGATCTTGTCGGAGTCGGCGTCGAAGTCGAGCAGGATGCGGGCTGCGACTCCCTCGTTCTCACGCACCAGGCCGAGCAGGATGTGCTCGGTGCCGATGTAGTTGTGGCCGAGCGAGAGCGCCTCGCGCAGCGCCAGCTCGAGCACCTTCTTGGCGCGCGGGGTGAACGGGATCTGGCCGGAGGTGACCTCCTCGCCGGAGCCGACGATGCGCACGACCTGCGAGCGCACGCGCTCGGTGGTGATGTCGAGAGACTCGAGGACGCGGGCGGCCAGGCCCTCCTCCTCGCGCAGCAGGCCGAGCAGGATGTGCTCGGTGCCGATGTAGTTGTGCTTCAGCGTGCGAGCCTCTTCCTGGGCCAGGACGACCACCTGCCGGGCTCGCTCAGTGAATCTCTCGAACAAAGGCTTCCTCTCTTGACCCTTACGAGGTCAAACGCGATTTGCGGTCGGAAGTACCGGGGGCGCCCCTCTGGATGTCGGCAAGCGCCTATGTGCCTTCCACACGATACCGAGAGTCCCCCTCCGGCCCTGAGACCTCGATTGCCGCTTTTAGCGGCTTTTTGGGCGCTTTTCAGGAGCGCATCGCCGGGAAAAGCACGATTTCACGCAGGCTGCGCGCTCCCGTGAGCATCATCACAAGTCGGTCGACGCCCAGCCCGACCCCGCCGGTCGGCGGCATGCCGTGCTCGAGCGCCTCGACGAAGGCCTCATCGAAGGGCTGCGCCTCCTCGTCGCCCCGCTCGATCTCGGCCGCCTGCTGCTCGAAGCGGCGGCGCTGCTCGTCGGGGTCGTTGAGCTCGCTGAACGAGTTGGCGATCTCGATCCCGCCGACGAAGGCCTCCCAGCGCTCGACCAGCCCCGGCACCGAGCGGTGCGCCTTGGCGAAGGGCGAGAGCTCGACCGGGTAGTCGACGACGAAGGTCGGCTGGATCAGCTCCGGCTCGACCGACCTGGCGAGCAGGCCGTCGACCAGCTTGCCCCAGCCCTCGGCCTCGTCCGGCTCGCCGCCCATCACCGCCGCCAGCGCCTCGCGGGTCGGGTGCTCGGCGATGTCGATCCCGGTGCGCTCGCGCACCGCGTCGCGCAGCGTCAGCCGCCGCCAGGGCGGCGCCAGGTCGATCTCGACCCCATCGCGCTCGACCACGGTCGTGCCCAGCACCCGCTCGGCGACCTCGGCGACGAGCAGCTCGAGGTCGCGCGCGGTCTTCTCGTAGTCGGCGTAGGCCTCGTACCACTCGAGCATCGTGAACTCGGGGTTGTGCTTGTGCGAGACGCCCTCGTTGCGGAAGTCCTTGCCCAGCTCGTAGACCTTGTCGATGCCGCCGACGACGAGCCGCTTGAGGTAGAGCTCGGTCGCGATGCGCAGGTAGAAGTCGCGGTCGAGGGCGTTGTGGTGGGTGACGAAGGGGCGCGCCAGGGCGCCGCCGTAGAGCGGCTGCAGCACCGGCGTCTCGACCTCGACGAAGCCGTGCTCGTCGAGCCGCCTGCGCAGCTCGGCGATCGTGCGGGCGCGGATCGCGAAGGCGCGGCGGCTCTCCTCGTTGGCAAGCAGGTCGAGCTCGCGCCGACGGTAGCGGGTTTCGACGTCCTCGAGGCCGTGGAACTTGTCGGGCGGCGGCCGCAGGCTCTTGGCCAAGAGGCGCCAGTGGTCGATCGCCAGCGAGAGCTCGCCGCCGCGGCGCGTCGCCAGCGCCGTTCCCTCGACGCCGACGAAGTCGCCGAGGTCGAGGTCGACGAGCAGCTCGAAGGCCTCCTCGCCGAGCTTGTCGGCGGTCGCGTGCAGCTGGATCTGACCCGTCCCGTCGCGCAGGTCGAGGAAGGCCGCCTTGCCGTGGCCACGGCGGGCGACGATCCGCCCCGCTACCCGGTGACGCGACTCGGTCTCCACCCCGGCGGCCAGTCCCTCGTGCGCGGCCCGCACCTCACCGATCTCCTCGCGTTCCTCGAACTCGTGCGGGAAGGGGTCGATCCCGGCATCCCTCAGGCGCTCCAACTTCTCGCGGCGATCGCGAAGAACGTCTGAGAGCTGCTGCTCCTCTGGCTCGCTCATCGTCGCGAGCCTATAGCGCCCCTAAGACTTCTCGATCTTGGTGATTTTCAGCTTCTTCTTCGGCCCGCGCGGCACCTCGACGCTGACCACGTCGTTGCGCTTGTGGCCGAGCAGCGCTTTGCCGATCGGCGACTCGTTGGAGAGCTTGTGCTCGGCAGGATTGGCCTCGGTCGAGCCGACTATCTGGAATTTCTGCGAGTCGCCGGTCTTCTGGTCTTTGACGTGGACGATCGAGCCGAAGCTGACCTCGTCGGTGTCGACGTCCTTCTCGTCGATCACGGTGGCGCGGCGCAGCCGCTCTTCGAGCTGGGCGATCCGCCCCTCGAGCAGGGCCTGTTCGTTCTTGGCGTCGTCGTACTCGGCGTTCTCGGAGATGTCGCCGAACTCGCGGGCCTCCTTGATGCGCTCCGCGACCTCGCGCCGTTTGGTGGTCGAGAGGAACTCGATTTCCTCTTTGAGCTTCTCCAGCCCTTCCGGGGTGATTACCGCTTGCCGAGTCACTTTGCGCTGACCTCGCTTCTACTCGCTGGACGTGGGTTGCTTGGGCCCTGAGAACAAAAACGCCCGGGTGCGACGGCTTTGCGCACGCCACACCTGGGCCGGAAGTCGCGGGATTATAGCGAGGGCGTCAGGCGGGCACTCAAGGGAATTTATTGGGCGGGAATGCTTGCGTCCGCCCCTGTACCTACGCTTGTGACGTGGCCGCAAAGAGAGTCCGCCGCCTTGCGGTGGGCGACAATATTGATGCTCTAGCGTCGCTGGCGAGTGGCTCGATAGCGCTCGCATATTTGGATCCACCCTTCAACTCAGGGCGGAGCTACGACCTCGTGGACGCCAAACGCGGCACCGGTAACGATGGTGGCCGCACTGAAGCCTTCGCCGACCAGTGGGTGTGGTCTTCAGAGACTGAGAGAGAATTGGCTGACCTGCCGGGGGTCGTGCCCCAATCCGTCTGCGATCTCGTGCGTGCGCTGACGAAGACTCTCGGCCGTCGTGATCTCTCAGCATATCTCGTTGCGATGGCACCGCGCCTAGTGCAATTGCATCGGATTCTGCGCGACACGGGAGCCCTCTATATGCATTGCGACTATTCGGCGAGTCACTATCTGCGTGTGCTGCTCGACGAGATATTTGGTGCGGCTAACTTCAGGAACGAGATCGTTTGGCGCCGAACCCACGCACACAGCAGCTCACGTCGTTTTGGACCAGTACACGACATCATTCTTTTCTACTCAAAGGGATCCGGCTACCAATGGACGCCCCAATACACTGCGTATCCGTCTCAGTATTTGGACGCGTACTACACTCATGAGGATGAGCGGGGGAGGTTCCAGTTAATTACCTGCACGGCGCCCGGGGATCGGACCGGTACGCGTGCCCATTATCGATGGAAGGGTCTACTGCCACCGCCCGGGCGTCACTGGGCCTGGAAGAAGGAGAAGATGGAAGCGCTCGACCGAGAAGGTCGACTTACCTACTCGGCGAACACGATACCGCGCCTTAAGAGATACGTAGACGAGGCCCCCGGAGTTCAACTTCAAGATGTCTGGTCCGACATCAACCGCTTGGACGCGCACTCAGGAGAGCGGGTTGGCTTTGAGACTCAGAAGCCGCTGGCCCTGATCGATCGGATCATTAAATCAAGCACTCAGCCCGGTGACGTTGTTCTGGACCCGTTTGTCGGCAGTGGCACGACGCTTGTTGCGGCCGAGCGGGCTGGCCGCGGCTGGGTCGGTATTGACTCTTCGCTTCTCGCGGGGTCCCTATCCCTCGCACGAGTTAGGCAGGAAGTAAATCTTTGGCGGGTCGACCTAGGCGGGTTCCCCAACAACCGCGCCGCAGCGCTGTCGCTGCTCAAGAACGAGCCGCTTGCGTTTGGTCTATGGGGAACCAGCATGCTGGCGACCCTTGCGGACCGAAAGGGTCGCACCGAGGCACTCGTGACCGGAAGTGGCCACATGCGGATACGGCGTCGCTCGACCCAAATAAAGAGCTGGGTGCCTCTCCAGGCTCCCGTCAAGCCAATGGCCGAAGACCTTCCAAAGGGACGCCTGTCGAAGGTTGGGTTCGTCTTGAGAACCGGAAGAGGGGTCGGCACCGGACTTTCCGGGCACCTGCAGGACATCCTTAGCATTCCAATCCAGGAGGTGCCGGTGGAGAGTCTCGTTGGGGATGACTGTCGAAAGCGCGGCATTGCACCGGAGGTCGTCGCACTCAGTGAGCGCTGAGATCTACGATCACACGGCGGGCAAGCTGAGTGATCTCGACATGGAGGTCGTGCGACAGGTTCCTCCCGGTGGCAACTGGCGCAACCTCCCTGCAGACTTTGCATCCAAGCGCATCGCCCAAATCCGTCGTTCTGCGGCCGAAGGAAAGGGGAGTCGTAGCACGTACTACGGTCGCCTCTCCTCGGATCGTCCGAGCTACACCATCTCTACCTACTTCAACCGCCCTGGGAACGGTTGCTTCATACATCCCGTCGCGCCTCGTCTGATTTCAATCCGCGAGGCAGCTCGCCTGCAAGGCTTTCCCGACAGCCACCGGTTCACCGGCCGAGGCCGGGCACGCTTCATCCAAGTCGGGAATGCCGTTCCACCCATCCTCGCATTCCAAATCGCCCGCGCCTTGGGGGCGACCGGACGGTTCCTGGATCTGTTCTCGGGAGCTGGTGGGCTTTCGCTTGGCTTTAAGTGGGCCGGCTACGACCTGATCGCTGCGGTGGACAATGATCCGTCCTGTATAGCGACGCTGGTCGCTAACGGAGTCGAACCCCAGCGTGCTCTTCAGCGTGATCTCTCAGTCCCTAGAGAATTTGATGCAATGCTTGACGAAGCTGCTGGCCTAAACGACAGTGAAGACGTAGAGTTCCTCGTTGGCGGGCCACCTTGCCAAGGCTTCTCGACGGCTGGCAAAAACCGGATGGGAGACCCCCGCAACCGCTTCATCAAGACGTTCTTGGATGCAGTTGTGGCACTGAAGCCGCGTGTCGTGTTAATGGAGAACGTGCCAGCTCTGACTTTCAAGCGCCGCCGCTCGACCTTAGATCACCTACTAGCCAAACTCCGCGGTCATGGTTACACGGTTGATGCCGCGATCCTTCACACCGAGGCCTACGGCGTTCCACAGCTGCGACGCCGTCTATTTGTGCAGGCAGTGCTCGGTGACGAGGTACGCTGGCCTGCACCACGCTGTGAATTTGTATATCCGCACCAGCTATCCATGCAACCCGGAGCAGTAAACAACGAACTGCAGCCCGGCCCGCCTACCGTGGCCAATGCGATCGGAGATCTTCCTATCGATACCACCGTCGATCCGGATGTCCCGATGTCATACGTCGGCGAGGCCGCAAGTCCGCTGCAGAGATGGGCGCGCGGAAACCTCTCAACCGCCACCTTTCTGCCAGATGCTGGAGTTGTGAAGGTGATCACCAAGCCGGCCCTTGAGGCTGCGTAAGAGATGATCCCCCGGAACCGGCTCGATGTCCTTGCAGCCGGGTTGGCCGTGCTTGATGATTTTGCTCAGCGAACCGGCGCCCGGGGGCGCTTCATATCCCTATACCTCGGGCTCAGGCGAATGGGCGATCGACTTGCCACACTCGACAGCAACGAAGCAACGCCGTCTCGCGAGATCGAGCAGTACATGGACGAGTTGCTCAGAAAGACTCACCGGACGGAGCCATTCGTGGTCTTGACTGCGCCCTTTGGTGGAAGCTCGTCTCCAACGGCCCCATACAGCACCCGGACCGGTGAGATCGCCCCCGGTCGCCGCCATGCAACCAATACCTGGCGAAACAACTTTGGGATTCAAAAGGGCGTTGGCTGCCCGGCTGACCCAGAGACGATTCGCAACCTTTTGAGAAATCCGAGTCGCCGACTGGCATGTCCGCACATGGCAACCGATCCCGACGATCAGCATCTCTGCTCAATCGAAAGCACGACCTACAGGGGGGAGGAGCATTCAATCTGGCTCCGCAAGACTGCCGACGGATGGCAGAAGGTGGACCTTGATGATCCTGCCGTGTACGGCGAATATCTGAGCCCCAGCGAGGAACACGTTCCGGTCTTTCCACTTATTGCCGTTCTTTACTGTGATGCACCTGCTCCTGTCTATCCCGAGAGAGATATCATTGGTATTCCAGACTTCGCAAACGACTTTAGCTTTTCGGTTGACCAAGTCAGGTCAATCTTCAATTGCGATCCGGACCATCGTGACAATGCGGCGGTGTTGCGAGTCATCGATAACCAACACATCGATTCGGGTGCCATGCCCGCTGCTAGGACACCTTCGAGCACAACTCCGTCGGCTAATGCAACGCCAGAAAGGCAGCCTTTACCGCTTCCAGAACTGAGTGAGCCTATGCTGGCCAACTCAGGACTTGGCGCTGAGCTAGCCGTAGCCAACGATCTAGCAAGGCACGGGTGGAAAGTGTCATATCGGGGTAGCCAGGCTGGCATTGGATACGACTTGGAGGCATCTCAGGAGGACGCGCAACTCTGCGTTGAGGTGAAGTCATCTGTCGGCTTTACGACGCCTGAGCTAAGTGATTCCGAGTGGAACGCAGCGCAGGAGAACGGAGACAGGTTCGTCTTGGCGATCGTGGACTTCTATGGAAGTCAGCAGCAAGCCATCTGGTACGTGCGACACCCAGTCGCAGTCACTGCGCCGACTGAACGTACTACCACCATTTACCGACTAGGCAGATCCAAGCTGGAAGAAGACGCAACCGGAGCCGAGTTCCTGTAGGGATTTTGCGGCTGCCCTCAGGGCCTGATTTCGGCCACAGCGGGTCCTGCGGTCACTTGGGCAACGACGAGCTCCCGCGCACGGGGAAGATCGGCGCTGCGCTGCAGCTCTGTCGCGACCTCCGTCGAGGCGCCCAGCGCCTCGACGTACCAGGGATAGAACTTGCGCAGGTAACGGGCTGCGCGATCGGCCCCCATGTGCTCCTCGGCGCGGTCGATCGTCCAGAGCAGCTCGGCGACGACGTCCTCGCGCGAGGGCGGCTCGGTACGGCGACCGGTCAGCTCCTCGAACAGCCAGGGGTTGCCGAGCGAGCCGCGGGCGAGCATCACCGCGTCGGCGCCCGACTCGCGGTAGGCGCTGCGCACCGAGTCGGCGTCGTCGAGGCCGCCGGAGACGACCACCGGCACCTCGATCCGCTCGACCAGCTCGCGGGTGAGCGCGTAGTCGGGCTCGCCCTTGTGCTGGATCGTCGCCGCCCGCGGGTGGAAGCCGATCGCCGCCGCGCCGCCCTCCCCGGCGAGGCGCAGGGCGAGCTCGAAGCCGGAGCGGTCGCCGGGGCGCAGGCCGGAGCGCAGCTTCACCGTCACCGGCAGGCCGCTGCCCTCGCGCGCCCCGCGCAGCAGGGCGAGCGCCAGCTCTGGGTCGGCGAGCAGCTCGACGCCGGCGCCGGTCTTGCGCACCTTGCGCACCGGGCAGCCCATGTTGATGTCGATCAGGTCGGCGCCCGCCTCGGCGGCGATCGCCGCGCCGGAGCGCATCACGTCGGGGTCGTGGCCGAAGAGCTGGATCGAGACCGGGTGCTCGTCGGGGTGGATCCGCATCAGTTCGCGCAGGGTGCGCTCATTGCGGTAGTGCAGGCCGAAGCTGGAGATCATCTCCGAGACGGCGAGCCCCGCCCCGTGGCGCTTCGCCTGCAGCCGCACGAACCAGTTGCCGATCCCGGCCAGCGGCGCGAGCAGGACGCGGTTGGCGATCTCGATTCCTCCAATGGAGAAAGGAGAGGTCAAGGGTGGTTGAGCCGCCCCCGGACGCGGGAGGGAGGACCTGTCCATATCTGATTCTTCAGGTCCTCCCGGGAGCAGAGGAGGCGGCATTTTATGTCTAGGTGTTGCGGGCATGGATGAGACGCAGCCCCTTCAGGGTAAGCATCTCGTCCACCTCGTCGATCGTCTCCGTGAACGGCACGATCGACGATGCGAGGCCGCCGGTGGCGAGCAGCTCGACCTCGCCCATTTCGTCCTCGATGCGGCGGACGATGCCGTCGATCAGCCCGGCGAAGCCGAAGACGACGCCGGACTGGATCGCCGCCCGGCTGGAGCGGCCGATCGCCGTCTCGGGCTCTTCGAGGTCGATCCGGGTGATCCGGGCCGCCCGTTCGACCAGCGCGCTGAGCGAGATCTCCAGTCCGGGCGCGATCGCGCCGCCGATGTATTCGCCCGCCCCCGAGACGGCGTCGATGTTGATCCCGGTGCCGAAGTCGACGACGATGCAGGCGGACTTGAAGCGCTCATAAGCCGCGACCGAGTTGACCAGGCGATCGGCGCCGACCTCGAGCGGGGTGTCGATGCGGATCGGCATCCCCGTCTTCACCCCCGGGCCGATGCAGAGGCAGGAGGCGTCGGTGTAGCGCTCGCTCAGCTGTTCGTACTGGGCGCCAAGCGGCGGCACGACGGAGGAGACGCACACCGAGTCGAGGTCTTCGAGGCCGACGCCGCTGAGCGCGAACATGCCGGCGATCCGCTCGGCCAGCTCGTCGCCGGTGGCGCCTGCGCGGGTCTGGAAGCGCCAGTGCTCGACCAGGCGCTCGCCGTCGAAGGCGCCGAGATGGGTCTGCGTGTTGCCGACGTCTACCGCGAGCAACATCAAGGATCGCGCTCCGCGCTCATGGCCCGCGAGTCTATGATGGCTCGCCATGGAGGCGCGGCTCTATGTGATTCCCGGTTCCCATCCCTCGATGGCGGCGCGGCTGATGCTCGAGACGAAGGGGATCGCGTACAAGCGCACCGACCTGATGCCGGTGGTTTCGAAGGGCGTCCTGCGCGGCCTCGGCTTCCCCCGCAACACCGTCCCGGCGATCAAGATCGACGGGCGCAAGGTCCAGGGCACCGGCGAGATCGCCCGCGAGCTCGACCGCATCCAGCCCGAGCCGCCCCTGCTGCCCGCCGATCCCGAGCGGCGCGCCGCGGTCGAAGAGGCCGAGCGCTTCGGCGACCAGGACCTGCAGCCGCCCGTGCGGGCGATCCTCTGGTGGGCCCTGCGCAAGGACAAGGCACCGCTGCGCAGCTACTCGCAGGGGGCGAAGCTGGGGATCCCGATCGGCCTGGCGCTTAAAACCGCCGCCCCGATCGTGGCGGCCTCCGCCCACTTCAACGAAGCGACTGACGAGAACGTACGCCGTGGCCTGGCAGCGCTCCCGGCGATGCTGCAGCGAATCGACGACTGGATCGCCGACGGGACGATCGGCGGCGAGCAGCCAAACGTCGCCGACTTCCAGATTGCCCCCAGCCTGCGGCTGGCGATGACCCTGGATGATCTGCGGCCGGCGATCGAGTCGCGTCCCGCCGGCGAGCTGGCGATGCGCGTCGTCCCGGACTACCCCGGCAAGACCCCGCCGGTCCTGCCGCCCGCCTGGCTGCAGCCGCTGCGCTCAGAGACCGCCGCGGCCTAGAGCGAGCCGACGCGCTCAGCGCGTTGGCCCGGGCCCAGCTCGGCGAGGGCGTCGGCAAGGCGCGTGCCGTCGGGCAACGCCAGCTCGGGGTCGAGCTCGAGCAGGGGGAGGAGGACGAAACGGCGGCCGGCTACCTCGGGGTGCGGCAGGGTGAGTCGCTCCGTCGAGAGCTCCAAGTCGCCGAGCAGGAGCAGGTCGACGTCGAGCGGGCGCGGGCTGTGGCGCGAGGCGGCGAGCATGCGGCCCTGCTCGACCTCGATCGCCTTGCAGGTTTCGAGCAGCGCAGCGGGCTCGAGCTCGGTGCGGATGCGGATCGCCGCGTTGAGGAAGTCGGGCTGGTCGAGCACCTCGCCGACCGGCTCGGTCTCATAGGCGGAGGAGATCGCCTCCACCTCGACTCCCTGCTCGCCCAGCAGGGCGATCGCCGCGCGCAGGTGCTCGGCCCGGTCGCCGACGTTCGAGCCAAGGCCCAGGTAGCCGACTCGCTCGGGCACGGCGCTAGACCTCCTCGCCGTTCTCTTCCTCGTCGTCGGAGGCGCGCTCCTGGGTCACCTCGACCGCGACCTCCTGGATCGAGATCGGCAGCGGCGGCTCCGGCTTGGCGGCCCGCACGCGCACCGACTCGCAGCCGTAGCGCTCGATCAGCCGCTCGCCGACGACCTGGGCGAGACGCTCGAGCGTGCGGTAGCTGCGCTCGGTGGCGGCGAGGGCGACGATGTCGCAGACGTCGCCGTAGTCGACCGTGTCCTCGATCCGGTCGGTGAGGACCGCATCGCAATCGGGCACGTCAAAGGAGACGTCGAACTCGAGCCGCTGGCCGACCTCCTGCTCGGCGTCGCTGACGCCGTGGTGGGTGTAGATCGAGACGCCGCGCAGGTCGACCTCGACCCGCGACTCGATCCCGTTGCCGTTCGGCTCGTCCACGATGACGCAAACCTAGCCGAGGATCGCGTCGGCCACGGTCATGGCCTGCGCCATCTCGGCGACGTCGTGGACGCGCAGGACGTCGGCGCCCTCGGTCGCGGCGAGGACCGAGGAGGCGATCGTGCCGCCGAGCCGCTCGTCGACCGCGGACCCATCGACCTTGCCGATGAAGCTCTTGCGCGAGGTGCCGACGACCAGCGGCCGCCCCAGCTCGCGCAGCTCGGCCAGCCGCCGCAGCAGCTCCAGGTTGTGCTCCAGCACCTTGCCGAACCCGATCCCGGGGTCGAGCCAGACCCGCTCCTCGTCCACGCCGGCGTCGACCGCCGCCTGCAACCGCTCGGCGAGGAAGGCCTTGACGTCATCGACCACGTCGTCATAGGTGGGGTCCACCTGCATCGTCCGCGGATCCCCCTGCATGTGCATCAGCACCAACCCGGCGCCCCGCTCCGCACAGAGCGCGGCAATCTCCGGATCCCCCCGCAGCGCGGTCACGTCGTTGACGATCGAAGCCCCCGCGTCCAACGCCGCCTCAGCGACGGCCGCCTTCGAAGTGTCGATCGACACCGTCGCGGTCCCGGCCAACCCAGCGACCACCGGCCCCACCCGAGCCAACTCCTCCTCAGCGGAAACCTCCTCAGCCCCAGGTCGAGTCGATTCCCCCCCCACGTCCAGAATCTCCGCCCCCTGCGCCGCCAATTCTCGGCCATGGGCAACAGCAGCTTCCGCGTCCAGGAAGAGTCCCCCGTCCGAAAACGAATCGGGAGTCACGTTGACGACCCCCATCAACCACATGGAAGCTTCCTAGCTCGCGTCGCCGCCGGCGTATCCGGGGCGCGGGCGGGGGACCGGCCGGGCGCCCTCGCGCTGCGCCTTTTCCGGCTCAGGCGCCGGCTCGGCCGGCGCCGATGGCTCCTCCTCGTCGACGAAGACCTCGCTTTCGGCCTTGCCCGCAAGCAGGGCGACGAACTGCTCGGCGTCGATCGTCTCCCGCTCGAGCAGGATCTTGGAGATCGTGTCGAGCTCGGAGCGCTTCTCGCCCAGCAGATCCTTGGCGGTCTGGTGCGCGGACTCGACGATGCGGCGGATCTCGTCGTCGATCTCGCGCGCGATCTCGTCGGAGTAGTCGGGTTCGGCGCTGAATTCGCGGCCGAGGAAGGGCTGGCCGCGGTCGTGGCCGAAGACGCGCGGGCCGAGCCGCTCCGACATGCCGAAGCGCATCACCATCTGCTTCGCCGTCTCGGTCACCTTTTCGAGGTCGTTGGAGGCGCCGGTGGTGATCTCGCCGAAGACGATCTCCTCGGCGGCGCGACCGCCCAGCGTCATCGCCATCGTGTCGGTCAGCTCGGCGCGGCTGGTCAGGAACTTGTCCTCGGTGGGCAGGCTGATCGTGTAGCCGAGGGCCTGGCCGCGGCTGATGATCGAGATCTTGTGGACCGGGTCGCAGTTGGGCAGGAGGTGGCCGACGATCGCGTGGCCGAGCTCGTGGTAGGCGGTGATCAGGCGCTCCTTCTCGCTCATCACCCGGGTCTTCTTCTCCGGGCCGGCGATCACCCGCATGATCCCCTCCTCGAGCTCGTGCATGGAGATCTCGCGCTTGCCCTGGCGGGCGGTGAGCAGCGCCGCCTCGTTGATCAGGTTGGCGAGGTCGGCGCCGGTGAAGCCGGGCGTCTGTCCGGCGAGCGCGTCGAGGTCGATCGCCTTGGCCAGCGGCTTGCCACGGGTGTGCACCTCGAGGATCTTCTTGCGGCCCTTGCGGTCGGGCCGGTCGACGACGACCTGGCGGTCGAAGCGGCCGGGCCGCAGCAGCGCCGGGTCGAGGATGTCGGGCCGGTTGGTGGCGGCGATCAGGATGATGTTGTCTTTCATCTCGAAGCCGTCCATCTCGACCAGCAGCTGGTTGAGCGTCTGCTCGCGCTCGTCGTGGCCGCCGCCCATGCCGGCCCCGCGGTGGCGGCCGACGGCGTCGATCTCGTCCATGAAGATGATGCAGGGCGAGCTCTGCTTGGCCTGCTCGAAGAGGTCGCGCACGCGGCTGGCGCCGACGCCGACGAACATCTCGACGAAGTCAGAGCCGGAGATCGAGAAGAAGGGCACCCCGGCCTCGCCGGCGACGGCGCGGGCGAGCAGCGTCTTGCCGGTGCCGGGCGGGCCGTAGAGCAGCACGCCCTTGGGGATGCGCGCGCCGAGCGACTGGAATTTCTTCGGGTTCTCGAGGAATTCCTTGATCTCCTGCAGCTCCTGGACGGCCTCGTCGACCCCGGCGACGTCGCGGAAGGTGATTTTCGGCGCGTCGACCGACATCCGCTTCGCTTTCGATTTGCCGAAGTTCATC
>DATDBO010000045.1:0-72343 GCA_036524775.1 Solirubrobacterales bacterium | reverse complement strand
TAAGCCGCGGCCGGCCGGCCGGCCAAGCCGGGTCCCCGACTCAGGCCTCGGCGGGCTCGGGGCGGCGGACCCGGCGGCGGCCCTCGCCGTAGCTGCGCGTCTCGTAGGCGATCATCGCCCAGATCAGGACGTTGACCACGGCGAGGGCGAGCAGCGCCGGGACCTCGGTCGCCACGGGGACGAGGATCAGCAGGACCACCGCCAGGCCGAGGCGCTGCCGGTTGATCGTGTGGATCTGGCGCCAGCGGAAGGCGACGTGGCCGAGCAGGTAGAGCGCCACGCCGCCGAGCAGGGCGAAGGCGGGCACGGTCGCGAGGTGACCGTCGAAGTGGCCGATCGTCTTCTTCATGCCGAGGGCGACGAGGACGATCCCGGCGACCATGGCCAGGTGCAGGTAGGAGTAGGAGTCGCGCGCCAGCTCGTTCTGCACCCGTCCCGGCTCTGCCTCGGCGAGGCGGCGCCCCGAGACGATCGCGACGATGTCGAAGTAGGTCCACCACATCGCCGCCGTGAGGGCGACGCCGAGCACCGCCGCGGCGCCGATCCCGAGGTCGAGCGCGTGCTCGGCGCCGAGCCCGATCGCGACGATCGACTCGCCCAGGGCGATGATCACGATCAGCCCGTGCCGCTCGGCGAAGTGCTCGGGGACGAGCTTCCAGCCTTCCGAGCCGAACAGGTAGGGCCCGCCCATGTCGAGGAAGAGGGCGAGCGCCCAGAGGGCTCCCTGGGCGGCGCCGTCGAAGAGCGAGGCCAGCGCCAGCAGCGCGACCGCGAGCGCCGAGCTGGTGGCGAGGGCGAGCACCGAGTGGCGCAGCCCGTCGTCCTCGGGGCTGGCGAGCATAAAGAGGGCGATGTGGGCGGCGCGGACGACGCCGTAGATCAGCGCGAAGGCGAGGGCGAGGTCGCCGAAGGCCTCGGGCACGCAGATCGAGACGAGCAGCAGCGCCGCCATCGCGCCGAACATGACCAGGCGGACGGCGCCCTCCTCGGGATCGAGGACGCTGGTCAGCCAGGCGTAGCCGGTCCACGACCACCACAGCATCCCCAGCACGAGCAGCCCCTGCGCCAGCCCCTCCCAGGTCGGGTCGTGGGCCATCAGCGACGTGCACTGGGTGATCGCGAGGACGAAGACGAGGTCGAAGAAGAGCTCCAACGGCGTCACCCGCTCGCCTTCGCGCAGGACGGCGCTGAGCCGAGAGGAGCGTGCTTCGGCTGCGCCGGCCATCGGCTTGATCTTCGCAAGCCGCCGGGACCGCCATAGGATCCGCCGCGATGAGCGACCGCAAACGGCCCGAGGCGCCCCGGGCGGAGAAGACGATCCCGGGGGTCTGGCGGCTGCGCCTGCCGCTGCCCTGGCCGGGAGTCCCGCACGGCAACGTCTGGGCGGTCGCGGCCGATGGCGGCGTCGTCCTCTTCGACACCGGCATCGGCGGCAAGGGCGGACTGCGCCGCTTCGACGCCGCGCTCGCGCAGGCCGGCTTCGGACTCGAGGACGTCCGCCTGGTCGTCTGCACCCACTCGCACACCGACCACTACGGCCTCGCCGCGCCAATCGTCGAGGGGGCCGGCTGCGAGCTCTGGATGCACCCGGCCTGGGAACACGTCCGCCTGATGGCCGACGACCCGCAGGCGGCGTTGGAGAACCGCATCGAGGTCGCCCGCCAGAGCGGTGTCCCGCCGGCGGCGCTGGAGCGCTACCGCGCCACGCGCGAAGACGACGACGACAACGGCATCGACGCGATCGCCGTGCCCGACCGCGAGCTCGTCCCCGGGGTCGAGGTCGAGACCGACCTGGGGACCTGGCAGGTGCACGAGACCCCCGGCCACGCGCCCTCCCACGTGGTCCTCCACCAGCCCGAGCGCAAGCTGCTGATCTCCGGCGACCACCTGCTCGGCCGCACGGTGCTCTTCTTCGACTACGGCCACAGCCCCGACCCGGTCGGCGAATTCCTCCGCGGCCTCGACGAGGTCGAGCCGCTCGACGTCGACCTGGTCCTGCCCGGCCACGGCCGCACCTTCCGCGAGCCGGGGGCGAAGATCGCCGAGGCGCGCGCCCAGGTCGACCAGCTGCTGGGCAAGACCCGCGAGGCGCTCGCCGAGGGCGAGAAGACGGCCTTCGAGATCGTCGCCGGGATCCTCGGTCCCGAGGGGGTCAACACCCCCGCCAGCGCTTGGGCGCTGCAGATCGTCCTCTCCTGCCTCGACCACCTGACGATCCTCGGCGAGGTCGCGCCGGTCGAGGGAACAGACCCGCAGCGCTGGGCGCTCCAGTAGCCTCCTCGCGGATGGCCAGCTTCACGTTCGTACGCGAGGTCGACGCGCCGCCCGAGGTCGTGTTCGAGGTGCTCACCGACCACCGGCGGTACGCCGAGATCACGCCGATCCGCAAGTCCGAGCTGGAGCGCGAGGGCGAGCCGGCGCCGAACGGGGTGGGGGCGATCCGGGTGCTGCGTTCGGTCGGACCGCCGCTGCGCGAGGAGGTCATCGTCTACGAGGCGCCGCGCCGCTTCTCCTACAAGCTGCTCTCCGGGGCGCCGCTGCGCGACCACGTCGGCACGGTCGAGCTGACGCCAGAGGGCGGCGGCACGAAGGTCACCTACGCCGTGCGCACCAACCCGACCCTGCCGTTGGCCCGCGGGGTGGCGGTCGCCGTCGCCAAGTTCGGCGTGAAGCAGCTGGTCGACGGGATCGTCGCCGAGTCCGAGCGGCGCTCCGCAGCGGCGGTCTGACCGGCCCGGATGGGCAGGTTCTGGCGAGAGACGCGGCGGCTCGCTCGGCACCCGCGCTGGTTCTGGCGCGAGCACCGCTGGGCGACGGTCGCCCTGATCGCCGCCGTCGCGGTCGCGATCGGCGGCATCGCGGGGATCGCCTACGACGCGCTCAAGCGGCCCGCCGACATCCACAACGAAGCGGTCGCCTTCCAACCGCAGAAGCCGAAAGCGGTGAAGGCGCGCAAGACGGTCAGCTGGCCACTCTACGGCTACGACCGCGCCCGCACCCGCTACCTGCCGGTGAAGGGGGTCAAGCCGCCCTTCCGCAAACGGTGGCGCTACACCGATGGGCCGCTGCTCGAGTTCCCGCCGGTCGTCGCCGCGGGGAGGCTCTTCCTCGTCGACAACAACGGCAACGCGATCGCGCTCGACGCCGACACCGGCAAGCAGCTCTGGAAGCGGCGGATCGGCCGCCTCAACGCCTCCTCGCCGGCCTACTCGAAGAAGCGCCTCTACATCGTCAACCTCGTTCCCGGCCATGTCGTCAAGCTCGACGCCCGCACCGGCAAGACGCTCTGGAAACGACCGCTGCCGGGGCGGGCCGAGTCCTCGCCGGTCGTCGTCGGCCGCAGCCTCTACTTCGGCTGCGAGGACGGCAACCTCTACGCGCTCAGCACCAAGAACGGCAACGTCCGCTGGTCGACCGGCCTCGGCGGGCCGGTCAAGTCGGCCCCCGCCTACTACGGCGGCGTGCTCTATGTCGGCGACTACGGCGGCTACATGAACGCGGTCAGGGCGAAGAACGGCGAGCTGCTCTGGCAGAGCGACTCGCTCGGCCAGGGCTTCGGCACCTCGGGCGCCTTCTACTCGACTCCGGCGGTCGCCTTCGGCCGCGTCTACGCCGGCAACAACGACACCCGCGTCTACAGCTTCGACCGCCGCGACGGCACGATCGCCTGGACCTACTCGACCGGCGGCTATGCCTACTCGGGGCCGGCCGTAGCCCGCACCCGCCACACCGGCCCGACCGTCTACATCGGCTCCTTCGACGGCAACGTCTACGCGCTCAACGCGCGCAACGGCGTGCCGCGCTGGACCCGATCGGCGGGCGGCTCGGTGATCGGCTCGTTGACCGCGGTCGGCGAGATCGTCTACGTCGCCGAGTTCGACGGCACCTCGACCACCGGCTTTCGGATGAAGGGCGGCCGCGAGGTCTTCCACTATCCGCGCGGCACCTACACCCCGGTCGTCTCCGACGGCCGCCGCATCTACCTGGTCGGCTACTCGAGCATCACCGCGCTGCAGCCGTTCAAGCGCAGGCGCGGGCTCGCCGACCGCGTCGTCGCGCGCTAGCGGCGTCCCTTTGGCGCGACTCCGCCCGGCGGGGGCGGCGGCGCCTTCGGCGGGAACGGCGCGAAGGAGGGGTAGCGGCCGTTGTGGACCATGTTGCGCAGCACGCCGAGGCTCGCCGGCCAGTTCTGGATCCGGTAGGAGCTGGTTGAGCCGAAGTCCTGGTAGTAGACGAGCATCTTGGCGCGGAGGTGGCGTTCGACCCAGGTCATCAGCCTGCGCACGTAGGTCGCGTCGTCGCCGGTCGAGACGCCCCACTCGGTGATCGCGAACGGTTTGCCCGAGAAGCGTCGGTAGAGGCCGTCGAGCGCCTTCCAGTCCTGGTTGTCGGAGTAGATGTCGGTGCCCACCCAGTCGACCCAGCGGCTGCCCGGGTAGAAGTGGCGCGGACGGTTCTGCGGCACGGTCGGCGAGCCGGCCGGCAGCGGGCTCCAGATCACTTCGACCGGCGCCTGCGGCAGGCCCGCGAGGTCGCTGTGCAGCGGCGGCAGCCCGGCCTGGCGCAGGCGGGCGTCGATCTCACTGCGCTTGCCGCCGCCGTGGACGATCACGTAGATGCGGCGGAAGGCGCGTTTGTAGGCGCGGGTGCCGTGGGCGGAGTCGCGGGCGTCGCCGGAGCAGTCGTAGGCGGCCCAGACGTTGAGGCAGCGGTTGGGCTCGCCCAGCGGGCGGATGTAGGCGCGCATCTTCTTCGCCCAGAAGAGCTTGTTGAGTCGGATCAGGTACTCGTCGCCGGCGCCCGCGGCGATCGCCCGCGGGCTGATCAGCTCGTGCCCGTCGTTGTTGTCGGCGGTGCTGATGTGGAGCACCGGCCGCGCTCGCGCCTCCTGCCAGCGTTCGATCGACTCGGGGAAATCCGATCCCCACGTGCGGAAGGACTGGATCAGCGCCGGGTGCTTGTGCAGGACGCGCGAGAAGGCGCCGAAGTCGGCGCTGTCGCCGGTGTCGCTGACGCCGAACCAGACCTTCTTGCCGGTCGGCACCAGCGACCAGGCGCCGGCCTGGGCGGCGCCGAGCAGGCAGAGGGCGACGACGGCGCAGAGCGCGCCGGCCTTCGCCGCCTTGTCCCGGACCCGCGACATCGAGAGCGGAAAATGGTGGCAGACTGCGGATCAAACGACGAGCGGAGGGAGATCCTGGTGGCACTCGACCAGAGCAAAGTGGGCCAGCACGTCGCACAGCAGATGGAAGCGATCGAAGCGGACTACGGCGACGAGAGTGAAATCGGCGACATCTGCACGATCGTCGAGATCAGGGGCCCGCACGGCTCGCACGTGCGCATGCGCAGCACCGCTTCCGCTCCCCACGCGACCCTCGGCCTGCTCAAGCTCGCCGAACAGGTCGCGCTCGCCAACTTCGGCCGCGACGACGTCTAGCCGGCGCCGCTCAGGCGGCGGCGCGGTGCGAGGCGACCAGCTCCAGCACCTCGGGGGCGTGCTTGGAGACGAAGCTCGGGCCGATGCCCTTGATCGCCAGCAGGGCGTCCTCGTCGCTCGGGCGGCCGGCGGCGATCGCCTCCAGGGTGGAGTTGTGGGCGACCGTGAAGGCGGGCTTGCCGTCGGCGGCGGTCAGGCGCCACTCCTTCAGTCGCTCGAATAGCGCCGCGGCGCTAGGCGACAGCTCGGCAGGGGGAGCCGGGGCCTTCTTGGCGCTTGGCTTGCGGCGCACGACGATCGTCTCGGGGTCGGGCAGCCAGGCGAGCGGGTCGCAGACGTCGCAGCAGCGCTCCAGCGGCCGGCCCGCTGTGGCGTCGCCGAAGTGGTCGAGGACGCTGCGGCGGCGGCAGCGGTCGGAATAGATGAAGTCCTTGATCGTGGCGTAGTCGCGCCAGCCGCGCTCGCGCGCGATGCGCAGCTCCGGGTCGCCGGCGCGCTGCTGGTTGAAGCGGACGAGGCGGCCGAGGTCGGCTTTCATCGCCAGCAGCACCGCCCGGGCGGGCAGGCCGTCGCGTCCGGCTCGCCCGGCCTCCTGGTAATAGGCCTCGAGGCTGGTCGGGATCGCCATGTGCCAGACCGAGCGCACGTCGGCCTTGTCGACGCCCATGCCGAAGGCGTTGGTGGCGACGACGACGTCGGCCTCGCCGGCCATGAAGCGGCGCTGCGCCTCCGCCCGGTGATGCGGCTCCATCCCGGCGTGGTAGGGGACGGCGCGCAGGCCGCCGTCGCGCAGGGTCGCGAAGGTCTCGTCGGTGTCCTTGCGCGTCCCGCAGTAGACGATCGCCGGTCGGTTCGCCTCGTCGCCGAGGCCGGCTTCGAGCAGCGCCAGCCGCCGCGCCTTGGAGCCGGTCCCCTCCAGCCGCACCACGTCGAAGGAGATGCTCGGTCGGTCGAAGCCGGAGCGGACCTGCAGCGGGTCGCGCATCTCGAAGCGGGCGGCGATCTCGCGCGCGACCGCCTCGGTGGCGGTCGCCGTGCAGGCCATCACGGTCGGCCGCCCCAGCCGCTCGGCGACCTCGGGCAGGCGCAGGTAGTCGGGGCGGAAGTCGTGGCCCCACTCGGAGACGCAGTGCGCCTCGTCGACCGCCAGCAGGTCGATCTCGCGCTGCTCGATCGCGGCGAGGAAGCGGGGCGAGGCGAAGCGCTCGGGCGAGCAGTAGACGATCCGCGCCGTGCCGCCGCTGACCTGGGCGAGCGAGTCGCGCACCGCCTCCTCGCTCATCGCCGAGGTGACCATCGCCACCGGGTGGCCCGCCGCGGTGAGGCGCCGCCACTGGTCGTTCATCAACGCGATCAGCGGGCTGACCACGATCGTCAGGTCCTCGCTCGCCAGCCCGGGCAGCTGGTAGCAGAGGCTCTTGCCGCCCCCGGTCGGCATCACGATCAGCGAGTCGCGCCCGGCGAGGGCGGCCTCGACCGCCTCCCGCTGCCCGACCCGCCAGTGCCGGAAGCCCAGCTCGGCGAGCAGCCCGTCCGCTTGGCTCTCGATCTCGACCGTCATCTGACCGTCCAGGCTATGCCTTCCTCCGGAGGGGTTTCGACCTGCGCCAATCGGGCAATTGGAGTGAAGTCTCTATCCAAAGGAGGAGGAGCGATGTCCGCCATCGCAATCGTCGTCATCGTCGTCGGCGTCTTGATCGTTCTCGCACTCGTGCTCGCGGCCGCGAGCCGGTCACGCCGACACCGGGAGTTCGCCGCTGTGCAGGGAGAGGCCCAGCACGAGGACGTCCGTCACCACCGCGAGCGGGCCGAGCACAGCCGCACCGAGGCCGCGATCGCCGAGGAGCGGGCCGAGAAGGCGAAAGTCGAAGCAGAGCTCGACGAGGAGCGTGCCGAGCGGCGCGAGCGGGATCTAGGCAGGACCGACTAGGAAGGAAGCACATGGCTCAGACCAAAACCAAAACCAAAACCAAAGCCCCATCCAAACGAAGACCATCGAGTTCGCGGAAACCGAGTTCGCCGCGGAAACGGACGAACTCGTCGAAATCGAGCTCGTCGAGCTCCGCGAAACCGGCGGCCGGCGTGGCGATGAGCAAAGCGGCCGACAAAGCCACGAACGCGGTCGGCGGCGCGGCAAAGAAGGCGAAGGTGCCGCTCGTCGCAGGCGGCGCGGCCATGGTAGGCGCGGCGGGCGGCATGGCCCTCGGCGCACGTCAGGCTCGGCGGAGCAACCGCCGCAACCTGGCGAAGGCGGCGAGGAACGTCGGCACGTTCGGCACGCAGATGGGCCGGCTCGCCTCCGAGATCCATCAGGCTCGCGAGTCCGGCAACGGCAAGCATCGCTCGCCGGTCGAGGTCGTCTTGGAGGGACTGACCGCTAGACGCTCTCGCGGCTAGCGGCGCTCCCTCCGGGCAGGGGCAGCCAGGGCTCGTACCACTGGCACAGGCCGCGGGTCAGGTTCTGCGCCTCCTTCGGCCCCCAGGTCCCGGGCTCGTAGGCGTGGACCGGCCCCGGTTCCTCGAGCAGCGGCTCGACGATGCGCCAGGTTTCTTCGACTGCGTCCTGGCGGGTGAAGAGCTGGCTGCGGCCCTCCAGGGCGTCGCCGAGCAGGCGCTCGTAGGGCTCGGGGTCCTCGCCGGGGACCTTCTCGAAGAGGACCTCGAGGTCGGCCGGCTCGAACGCCTCCTCGCCCGCCTTCTTGGCGAACAGGCGGGTGCGGGCGCCGGGCTCGGGCTCGATCCGCACCGTCATCTGGTTCGGTTCCGGCAGCCTGCCGTCGCCGACGCCGAGCCGCGGCGGGCGCTTGAAGACGACGTTCACCTCGCTCGCCTTGACCGGCATGTTCTTGCCGGCGCGGATGAAGAAGGGTATGCCGCTCCAGCGCCAGTTGTCGATCGCCAGCTCGACCGCGGCGTAGGTCTCGGTGGTCGAGTCGGGCGCCACGTCCTTCACGTCGAGAAAGCCCTGGTACTGGCCGCGCACGTAGCGCTTCGGGTCGGCGGCGCGCACGGCGCGGAACAGCTCGACCTTCTTGTCGCGGATCGAGTCCGGCTGGTTGCCCGCCGGCGGCTCCATCGCGACCAGCGAGAGCACCTGCAGGGCGTGGTTCTGGATCACGTCGCGCATCGCGCCGACCGCGTCGTAGAAGCGGCCGCGGTCGTCGACCCCGAAGTCCTCGGCGATCGTCACCTGCACGTGCGCGACGTGCTCGCGGTTCCAGACCGGCTCGAGCACCGAGTTGGCGAAGCGCAGGTAGGCGATGTCCATCACCGGCTCCTTGCCGAGGTAGTGGTCGATGCGCAGGATCTGGTCCTCGCCGAGCACCTGGCGGAGTTCGGCGTTGAGCGCGCGAGCCGACTCGAGGTCGTGGCCGAAGGGCTTCTCGATCACCACCCGTGCGTTCTCGGCCAGGCCCACCCGGCCCAGCCCCTGGACGACGACGGAGAACAGCGACGGCGGGATCTCGAGGTAGAAGACCGGCCGTTCGGCCCCCTCGGTCGCCTCGGCGACCCGCTCGAAGGTCGCCGGGTCGGCGTAGTCGCCCTGGACGTAGGACATGCGCGCGGCGAGCCTTCCGAAGACGTCCTCGTCGGGATCCTCGATCGTCGCGGCGATCGCCTCGCGCACGTGCGCTCGCAGCTTCTCGTCGTCCCAATCGTCGATCGCGACGCCGACGATCGGGCATTCGAGCTTGCCCCGCGCCTCGAGGCGGTAGAGCGCGTGGAAGGTCATTTTCTTCGCCAGGTCGCCGCTGATCCCGAAGATCGTCAGCACGTCCGCAGGTAGGGTGGGAGCCATGGAGCTCGGAATAGTAGGACTTGGTCGGATGGGGGCGAACATGGCTCGCCGCCTGATGCGCGACGGCCACCGCATCGTGGCCTACGACGTCAACGCCGAGGCCGTCTCGACCCTCGTCGGCGAGGGCGCCGAGGGCGCGTCCTCGCTGGAGGAGCTGGCCGCGAAGCTGAGCGCGCCGCGCGCCGTCTGGGTGATGGTCCCCTCGGGGGAGATCACCGAGAAGACGGTCGAGGACGTCGCCGTCGTGCTCGAGGCGGGCGACGCGATCGTCGACGGCGGCAACTCCTATTACCGCGACGACATCCGCCGCGCCGAGAAGCTGCGCGAGCGGGGCATCGACTTCGTCGATTGCGGCACGAGCGGCGGCGTCTTCGGCCTCGAGCGCGGCTACTGCCTGATGATCGGCGGCCCCGACGTGGCGGTGCGGCGGCTCGACCCGATCTTCGCCACGCTCGCCCCCGGGGTCGACTCCGCCGAGCGCACGCCCGGCCGCGAGGGGGAGCCCACGCCCGCCGAGAACGGCTACCTGCACTGCGGCCCGAACGGCGCCGGCCACTTCGTGAAGATGGTCCACAACGGGATCGAGTACGGGATCATGGCCGCCTACGCCGAGGGTCTCAACATCCTCGAGAACGCCGACGCGGGCAAGGCGAGCCGCGAGCAGGACGCCGAGACGGCGCCGCTCGAGCAGCCCGAGTACTACCAGTACGACCTCGACCTGCCGGAGATCGCCGAGGTCTGGCGGCGCGGCAGCGTGATCGGCTCCTGGCTACTCGACCTGACCGCGGCGGCGATGCAGGACTCGCCCGACCTGGCCGAGTTCACGGGCCGCGTCTCGGACTCGGGCGAGGGCCGCTGGACCTCGATCGCGGCGATCGACGAGGGCGTTCCCGCGCCGGTGCTGACCGCGGCGCTGTACGAGCGCTTCTACTCGCGCGGCCTCGACGACTTCGGCGACAAGGTGCTCTCTGCTATGCGCAAGCAGTTCGGCGGTCACGACGAGAAGGCCTCCTGAGCCCGCCGGCGGGGCGATTCCGATGGCGATCGAGAGCAGGGTCCTCCCCGACGCCGACGCGGCCTCGCGCTGCGCCGCCGAAGCGGTCGCCGCCGCCGGCCGGGAGGCGGTCGAGGAGCGCGGCGAATTCAACCTCGCCCTGAGCGGGGGCAAGACCCCCTGGGCGACGATCGGCCTGCTCGGCGAAATGGAGGAGATGCCGTGGGAGCACGCGCACATCTACCAGGTGGACGAGCGGGTCGCGCCGCCCGGCGACGACGCGCGCAACCTCACCCACCTGGTGCAGATGCTCTCGATCGACCACCAGGCGGCGCTGCAGCCGATGCCGGTGACCAGCCGCGACCTCGAACTCTCCGCCGCCGAGTACGAAGTGCACCTCCCCGAGCGGCTCGACCTGGTTCACCTCGGTCTCGGCCCGGACGGCCACACCGCCTCGCTCGTCCCGAACGACACGGTGCTCGAGGTCGAGGATCGGCGGGTGGCGATGACCGACACCCGTTACCAGGGCCATCGCCGCATGACGCTCACCTATCCGGCACTCGCCGCCGCCCGCCAGATCCTCTGGCTGACGCTCGGCGAGGGCGCGCGCGAGGCACTGGCCAAGCTGCTCGCCGGCGACGCCTCGATCCCCGCCGGGCGGGTCGAGAACGACAACATGCTCCTCGTCGCCGACGCGGCCGCCGCGGGCCGACCTGCCGGTTGAGGCCTGCGCCGTTCCTCGAGCCCGGCTCCGTTAGCGAATCCGCTAACATAATTGCGTGATAACGAGAGAGATCCTTCGTCGCAGCGGCCTGAGCCAGGCGGAGCTGGCACGCAGAGCCGGCATGCCGCGTTCCGTCGTGAACGCTTACGTAAGGGGCAAGCGGGAGCCCGGCGCCGATGCCCTTGCGCGCCTCGCGGCAGCCGGCGGTTTCGACCTGCAGCTGTCGCCTCGCAAACCGCCGGTCGACCCCGAGCGGGCGAGCAAGATCCTCGTCCAGGTTCTCGAGCTTGCCGAGGCGTTGCCGTTTCGTCCTCGACCCGAGCTTGGCTACCCGCGACTGGCAGATCGGATTGGCAGGGGGAGGCCGGATCGGTGAGCGAGCTGGTCGAAAAGCTGTTTGCGATTCACGACTCGCTGACCGAGGCCGGCCTGGCTCACGCTTTCGGGGGCGCGGTCGCACTTGCCTACTGCGTTGAGGAGCCGCGCGGGACGCGCGATCTCGACGTCAACATCTTCGTCGACTCGACGAAGGCGGAGTCGGTCCTCGCCACCCTGCCGAACGGCATTCGGGTGCGGAAGAAAGACATCGCCAAGGTAAAGCGCGACGGACAGGCCCGCCTGGACTGGGGCGGAACGCCGATCGACGTCTTCCTCAACAACATTCCCCTGCACGACGCGGTCGCGGGCTCGATCCTCTGGGTTCAGCTCGAGGGCCGGGACGTTCCGGTCCTCGACTGCGCCTCGTTGACGATCTTCAAGGCCTTCTTCGATCGCACCAAGGACTGGGCCGACATCGAGGCGATAGCGATCGCGACTCCGGAGGACATCGAAGGCGCCGCAGAGACGATCGCCGATCTCGTCGGCGAGGATGACCCGGCTGTGGAGAAGCTGAAGGCTCTCCTGTCCTGAGACGGGGGCTCAGGGCAGCGTCACGCGCTCGACCGAGTCGCCTCGTCCGACCAGCACCTCGCTGACCATGGCCGGGGGGAAGAGGCCGTGGGAGGAGACGCCGGGGTCGGCTTCGAGCCGGGCTGCGAGCGCCGCCGGGTCGCCGATCTCGCCGCGGTAGTCGGCGATGACCCCGCCGTCGGGGCTGGGGGGGACGTCGCGCAGCTCGACCCCCCGGCCGAGCCGGGCCAGGGTCGAGCGCAGGCCAAAGGCGAACAGCTCCAGCGGCACGGGCGGGGCGAGCGAGTCGACCGGCTTGCTCGAGTCGGCGATGACAACGAAGCGGTCGGCCGCGGCGACGACGATCTTCTCGCGCTGGTGGGCGGCACCGCCGCCCTTGATCAGCCACCCGTCCGGGGTGACCTGGTCGGTGCCGTCGATCGCGAGGTCGAGCCGCTCCAGCTCGCTGAACTCCTCCACCGGGATGCCCAGCTCGCGGGCCTGCTCCTCGGTGGCGACGGAGGTGGCGACGCAGCGGATGCCGCTCAGGCCGCGGCGGGCGATCGCCGGCAGCAGCAGGGCGACGGTCGAGCCGGTGCCGAGGCCGACCGTCATCCCGTCCTCGACCAGCTCCGCAGCCGCCTCGGCGGCGATTCGCTTCTCGTCGTCCCCCGGCACCGCGGCGAACTCTATGCTCGGCCGGCGATGGACGCACGCATCTGGCTCACCGGCGAGGGGGGCGCGCCGCGCTCGTTCGCGCTCGGCGAGCGAACGACGATCGGCCGCGACCCGGGGGCGGACATCTGCGTCGACGACGAGGCCGTCTCCTGGCACCACTTCGAGATCGAGAGCCGCGGCGGCGTGCTGATGGCGACCGACCTCGACAGCCGCAACGGCACCGCGCTCAACGGCGAGCCGCTCGACCGCCCGCGCCGCCTGCGCGACGGCGACGTCCTCACCGTCGCCGAGTACAGGCTCGAACTCTCCGACCCGGTCCCCGGCAGGGCCGGCGCGACGGTCGCGGCGAGCGAGCCGTCGGTCGAGCTGAGCGAGGAGGAGCGGGCGACCGCGGCGGCGCTCGTCGCGCCCTACCGCAGCGAGGGAGCCTTCGCCGGCCGGCCGGCGACGCGGGCGGAGCTGGCGGAGGCGCTCCACGTCAGCGAGCGCACCGCGCAACGGCGCCTCGACGCGCTCGCGGCGAAGCTCGACGTGCCCGGCGACGCCGGTCGCGAGCGGCCGCGCCTGATCGCCGCGCGCGTCATAGAGCTCGGCCTCGACCGCTGACCCGTACCGGGCCAGACGTGGCCCGGCGGGCGTCGCAGCTGTCGTTGGCCGGCACGGCCCGCCGGCGCAGGATCGGTGGCGCAGTCTCGTACTCCACAGATCGAAAGGAAATGCCATGCGCCACCGATCGCTGCTCATCCCGATAATCGCCCTGATCGCGCTCGCCCTCTCGGCGTCCGCGGCCTCGGCGGCATCGCCACGCGCTGTTGTCTACTCCAAATCGACGACGGTCGAAGGCGTCGCCAAAGGCGGCCTGTTCGCCGTCAAGGCAGGTCGGCTCAACCAGCTGACCGAAGACCCGACCGACACCGAACCGGCCTTCTCGCCGGACGGTCGCACGATCGCCTTCGTCCGTGGCGGCGACGTCTACTCGGTCCGGCCGGACGGCTCCGGCCTGCGGCACCTGACCAGCGGCGCCGAGCACGACTCGGCTCCGATCGTCTCGCCCGACGGCAAGCGGGTGGTCCTCGAGCGTCGCGCCTCGGCCGACGCCGCGGCCGACCTCTACGTCGTGCGGGTCCTGGGCGGCGGCCTGCGCGCCCTGACCAGCGGGGAGGAGGACGACCACGGGGCCGACTTCTCGCCGGACGGTCGCACGATCGTCTTCGTCCGCGACAGCGGCGGTCCCAACACCAAGGAGGACCTCTGGTCGATGCGGGCGTCCGGCGCTCGCCTGGCTCGCCTGACCCACACCGGCGTCGACGAGTTCAAGCCGCGTTGGTTCTCCGGCGGCATCGTCTACAGCCGCGGCGAGAGCGCCGAAGGCGCGGCGGCCTACGCCGACGTCTACACGATGCGCGCCAACGGGACGCGGGCCAAAGCCCTCGTCGCCGGCGTCGGCTCGGCCTACGTCGAAGACGTCTCGCCGGACGGCCGCACCCTGCTCTTCCGCCGCGACCAGGGCCTCTGGTCGAAGCGGATCGGGCCGGGCCGGGCGCGCAAGCTCGCCCAGCTGCCGGACAACTCCGAGACCAACGGCGTCTTCTCCTCGAACGGGCGTCAGGTCGCGGCCTTCGTCGCGGTCGAAGAACAGCAGTCGCTGGTCGCGATCGACGTCAAGACGCGCCGCCAGAGTCGGCTCGCGGAAGGCTTCGAGGCCTCCGAAAAAGACGGCACTGTCATCGGTCCGGTGATCGCATGGCAGCCGGTCCGCTAGGACGGCGCCGGTAGGGGATGCCACCCGGCGGTATATAACCGCCGGGTGGCAGAACCTGTCATCGGGTCGACACTCGCCGGCTACCGCCTCGACGCGCTGATCGCGCGGGGCGGGATGGGGGTCGTCTACCGGGCGACCCACCTTGCCCTCGACCGGCCGGTGGCGCTGAAGGTGATCGCCCGCCGGCTCGCCGACGACGAGGGCTTCCGCGGCCGCTTCCTGCGCGAGTCGCGCCTCGCCGCCCGCCTCGACCACCCGGCCGTCGTGCCGGTCTTCGACGCTCGCGAGGAGGACGGCGAGCTGATCGTCGCGATGCGCTTGGTCCCCGGCGGCGACCTGAAGAAACGGATCGAGGCGGATGGCCCGCTGCCGGCCGGCGAGGCGATCGCCCTGCTGGCCCAGGTCGCCGACGCCCTCGACGCCGCCCACGCCGCCGGCATCGTCCACCGCGACGTCAAGCCGCACAACATCCTGCTCGAGGGAGAGCGCGCCTTCCTCACCGACTTCGGCCTGGCCAAGGCGCTCGGCGAAAGCGGCGCTGCCGGCGGCGCTTCCGTCGTCGGCACCGCCGAATACATGTCGCCCGAGCAGTGGCGCGGTGAGCAGATCGGTCCGTCGGCCGACGTCTACTCGCTTGGCTGCGTCCTCTATGAGGCGGTGACCGGCGTCGTCCCCTACGCGCGGCGCGCGGGCGACGCCGAGCCGGAGATGCCGCGCGGCCTCGACGCGGTGATCGAGCGCGCGGTCGCCAAGGACCCGGCCGACCGCTACGGAAGCGCCGGCGAGCTGATCGAGGCCGCCCGCGAGCGCCAGGGCGCGACCCCCGCGGTCACCCGAGTGCTCTCCGAGCAGCCGGAGCGACCACGGCTCGGCCCACGGGCAAAGCAATGGCTGGGAGCCGCGATTGCCGTCGTCGCAGGAGCGATCGCGTTGGGATTCATGCTGCTCGGCGGAGATGATCCCTCGGTCTCCGACCCGATCGAGGTCGGGCGGCCGCCCCTGCGGTTGGCGGTCGGCGCCGGCTCGGTTTGGGTAACCAGCGCACCCGACGGCACCCTCTCGCGGATTGACCCAGCAACCGAGGCCTTGTCGGGTGAGCCGCTCCGGCTCTCCACGGGGATCGCTGGAGTGACGACCGGCGCCGGCGCCGTCTGGGTGGCCAGCCCGCGCAGCGGCGAGGTCCTGCGCGTCGACCCCACGACCGAACGAGTGACCGCGCGGGTCAACGTCGGCGGCAGCCCAGGCGCGATCGTCTTCGGCGGCGGCCGGGTCTGGGTCACCGACGACGACGGCGGGGGGGTGACGGCGATCAACCCGTCCGGTCCTCGCGTGTTCAAGCACGACATTCCGCCGCACGTCGCACCGCTTCGCCTTGCCTTCGGCGCCGGCGCCGTCTGGGTCAGCAGCGCCTCTACCGGCGACGTGCGCCGCATCGACCCGGCGACCGCGACCCCCGGCGCACCGATACCGGTTGGCCGTGGCCCCGCGGGCATCACCGTCGGCGGCGGCCTCGTTTGGGTCGCCAATAGCCGCTCCGGACGGGTCACCCGGGTCGAACCGGACACGCGGACGCTTTACGGCGAGCCGATCGAGGTCGGCGAACACCCGGGCGGGATCGACGCCGGCACCAGCCTTGTTTGGGTCGCCGATGCAACCGGCGACGCCGTCGACCGGATCTCCATCGACAGCGGCGAAGCTGCCGGCTCGCCCGTCGGCGTCGGCCCTCAACCGGGCGCCGTATCGGTAGGCGGGGAAGCGGTCTGGGTAGCCAACAACGGGAACGGCACCGTCGTTCGGATTCAGCCCTAGGACCCATCCCGGTAGGGGTGGAACGTCTTGTACTTTTTCTGCGGCGGCGCCTGCGGACAGCAACTCACTGTCTTCAGAAAGAGTTAAGTGGAACCCCTGCCGGGATGGGTCCCGAGCAACACCTCAGTCGATAGTGTCGGCGTCGGTGCCCAGAGACATCGACCAGCTCTGCATCGACACGATCCGCACGCTCTCGATCGACGCGATCCAGAAGGCCGAATCGGGGCACCCGGGGACCCCGATGGCGCTGGCCCCGGCCGCCTACGCGCTCTGGCAGCACCGGCTGCGCTTCGACCCGGCCGACCCGATCTGGCCCAACCGCGACCGCTTCGTCCTCTCCGCCGGGCACGCCTCGATGCTGCTCTACGCCCTGCTCCACCTGACCGAGGTGCAGGCGGTCGAACCCGACTACGAGGTCGTCGGCCGCCCTTCCGTCTCGCTGGACGACATCGAGCGCTTCCGGCAACTCGACTCGCGCGCTCCCGGCCACCCCGAGTACCGCTGGACCTCCGGCGTCGAGACGACCACCGGCCCGCTCGGCCAGGGGATCGCGACCAGCGTCGGCATGGCGATCGCCTCGAAGTGGCAGGGCGCCCGCTACGGCGCCGACCTCTTCGACTACGACGTCTACGCGATTGCCGGCGACGGCTGCCTGATGGAGGGCGTCTCCAACGAGGCCGCATCGCTCGCCGGTCACCTGAAGCTCGACAACCTCTGCTGGATCTACGACAACAACCACATCACGATCGACGGAAAGACGCGGATTGCCTACGACGACGACGCCGCGGCGCGCTTCATGGGCTATGGCTGGAACGTGACCCGGGTCGGCGACGCCAACAACCTCGAGCTGCTCGACAGGGCCTTCGAGGAGTTCAAGGCCGAGCGGGGACGGCCGACGCTGATCGTCGTCGACTCTCACATCGGCTGGGGCTCGCCGCACAAGCAGGACACGCCCGCCGCCCACGGCGAGCCGCTCGGCGAGGAGGAGGTGCGCGAGACCAAGCGCGCCTACGGCTGGCCCGAGGACGCCCAGTTCCTCGTTCCCGACGGCGTCAAGGAGCACTTCGCCGCCGGGATCGGCAGGCGCGGCGCCGAGCTGCGCGCCGCCTGGGAGGAGCGCCTGGCCGGCTTGGCCGCGGAGAACGCCGAGCGGGCCGGCGAGATCGAGGCGATGCAGAAGCGCGCCCTGCCGGAGGGCTGGGACGCCGACGTCCCCAGCTTCGATGCGGACCCGAAGGGCATCGCGACCCGCAAGGCCTCCAACGAGGTCGAGAACGCGATCGCCGCGCGGGTGCCCTGGCTGCTGGCCGGCTCCGCCGACCTGACCGACTCGACCTCGGTCCGCCTCGACCTCGACGGCGCCGCCGACCTCGAGCCCGGCGCCTACGACGGCCGCCAGCTCCACTACGGCATTCGCGAGCACGAGGCGGCCGCCGTCTCCAACGGCCTCTCGCTCTGCAAGCTGCGGCCGCTCTGGTCGACCTACCTGACCTTCTCCGACTACGCTCGCCCGGCGATCCGCCTCTCGGCGCTGATGGAGCTGCCGGTGGTCCACGTCTTCACCCACGACTCGATCGGGCTGGGCGAGGACGGGCCGACCCACCAGCCGGTCGAGCAGCTCGCCTCGCTGCGGGCGATCCCCGGCCTCGACGTGATCCGCCCCGCCGACGCCAACGAGGTCGCCGAGGCCTGGCGGGTAGCGGTCGACCGCAGCCGCCAGCCCGTTGCCCTCGTCCTCACCCGCCAGAGCGTGCCGGTCCTCGACCGCGAGCGGTACGCCTCGGCCGAGGGGCTGTGGCGCGGCGGCTACGTGCTCGCCGACGCCGAGGGGGGCGATCCGGACCTCGTCCTGATCGCCACCGGCAGCGAGGTGGCGCTCGCCCTCGCCGCCCACGAGGAGCTGAGCGAGGAGGGGATCCGCTCGCGCGTCGTCAGCCTGCCCTGCTGGGAGCTGTTCGAGCGCCAGGACGACGGGTATCGGGATGAGGTACTGCCGCCAAGCGTGACCGCGCGGGTTTCGGTCGAGGAGGCCTCGACCCTCGGCTGGGACCGCTACGTCGGGCCGACCGGCGTCAAGATAGGGATGCACACGTTCGGTACCTCGGCGCCGCTGAGGGACGTCCAAGACAAGTTCGGCTTCACCCCTGACCGGGTGGCCGAAGCCGCAAAGGAGTTGCTCTCATGAAGCCGACCGCGAAACTGCACGAGCTGGGGCAGAGCCTCTGGCTCGACAACATCACCCGCACGATGCTGGGCGACGGCACCCTCGCCGGCTACATCGAGGAGCTCTCGGTCACCGGCCTCACCTCCAACCCGACGATCTTCGACAAGGCGATCTCGGGCGGCGACGCCTACGACCAGCAGATCGCCGAGCTCAGCGAGAGCTCGATCCCCGAGGAGGGGATCGGCGCGACGCCCACCGAGCGGATCTTCTTCGAGCTGGCCCTTGCCGACCTGCGCGACGCCACCGATCTCTTCGCCGCGGTCCACGAGCGCACCGCCGGCGTCGACGGCTTCTGCTCGCTGGAGGTTTCGCCGCTGATCGCCGACGACGCCGAGGCGACGATCGAGGAGGCGGCCGAGCTGCACGCCAAAGCAGAGCGCGACAACCTCTTCATCAAGATCCCCGGCACCGAGGCCGGCCGCAGGGCAATCGAGGAGTCGATCTTCGCCGGCATCCCGATCAACGTCACCCTGCTGTTCGACGACAAGCAGTACCTCGCCGCCGCCGACGCCTACCTGCGCGGCATCGAACGGCGGATCGAGGCCGGGCTCAGCGCCGACGTCGCCTCGGTCGCCTCGATCTTCATGAGCCGCTGGGACGTCGCCGTGACGGGCGAGGTGCCCGACGAGCTGCACAACCGCCTCGGCCTGGCGATCGGCTTCCGCGCCTACCGCGCCTACCGCGAGCTGCTCGACACGCCGCGCATGCAGCGGCTGATGAACGAGGGGGCGCGACCGCAGCGCCTGCTCTGGGCCAGCACCGGCACCAAGGACCCCGACGCCTCCGACGTGCTCTACATCGAGGGCTTCGCCTCGCCGTTCACGGTCAACACGATGCCCGAGCCGACCCTGCACGCCTTCGCCGACCACGGCGAGGTCGGCGACCCGGTTCCCGCCGACGGCGGCGATTGCGACGAGGTGCTGGCCGAGTTCGCCCGGGCCGGGATCGACGTCGACGCGCTCGCCGCGCGCCTGCAGGAGGAGGGCAAGGCGAGCTTCGCCAAGTCGTGGGACGAGATGCTGCAGACGATCGAGTCGCAGGTCGGCGCGCGCGCGTGAGCGATGTCCCGCCCCTGACCGAGGGGTACGCTTGGCTGGCGCTGCAGCGCCACGCCCGCGACCTGCACGACGTCCACCTGCGCGAGCTCTTCGATGCCGACCCGCGGCGCGGCGAGAAGCTGGTCGCCGACGGCGCCGGCCTCCACCTCGACTTCTCCAAGCATCGGATAACCGACAAGACGGCGATCATGCTCGGTGAGCTGGCGGCCGAACGCGGCGTCGCGGAGCGCCGCGAGGCGATGTTCGCCGGCGAGCACATCAACGTCTCCGAGGATCGCGCCGTGCTGCACGTCGCGCTGCGGATGCCGCGCGAGCGCTCGCTGATCGTCGACGGCGTCGACGTGGTCAAGCAGGTGCACGAGACGCTCGACCGCATGGCGGACTTCGCCGAGCGGGTGCGCTCGGGCGAGTGGACAGGACACACGGGCAAGCCGATCCGCAACGTCGTCAACATCGGCATCGGCGGCTCCGACCTCGGCCCGACGATGGCTTACGAGGCGCTGCGCCACTTCAGTCGCCGCGACCTGACCTTCCGCTTCGTCTCGAACGTCGACGGCACCGACTTCGCCGAGTCGACCCGCGACCTCGACCCCGAGGAGACGCTCTTCGTCGTCTGCTCGAAGACCTTCACCACGCTGGAGACGATGACCAACGCTCGCACCGCGCGCGAGTGGTCGCTGGCCGGCCTGGGCGGCGAGGAGGGCGCGGTGGCGAAGCACTTCGTCGCCGTCTCGACCAACGCCGAGGGGGTCGCCGAGTTCGGCATCGACACCGAGAGCATGTTCGGCTTCTGGGACTGGGTCGGCGGGCGCTACTCGATGGACTCGGCGATCGGCCTCTCGACCATGCTGGCGATCGGCCCGGCCCGCTTCGCCGAGATGCTCGCCGGCTTCCACGCGATGGACGAGCACTTCCGCGAGGCTCCGCCGGAGCGGAACCTGCCGCTGCTGATGGGGCTGCTCTCGGTCTGGTACGGCGACTTCTTCGGCGCCCAGACCTGCGCCGTCCTGCCTTACGACCAGTACCTGCACCGCTTCCCCGCCTACCTGCAGCAATTGACGATGGAGTCGAACGGAAAGCACGTCACGCTCGACGGCGCCCGCGTCGAGTACGACACCGGGGCGATCTTCTGGGGCGAGCCGGGGACCAACGGCCAGCATTCCTTCTACCAATTGCTCCACCAGGGAACGCGGCTGGTCCCCTGCGACTTCATCGGCTTCATGCGCTCGAACAACCCCCTCGGCGAGCACCACGACCTGTTGATCTCGAACGTCTTCGCCCAGAGCGAGGCGCTCGCCTTCGGCAAAACACCAGAGCAGGTGCGGGCCGAGGGGACGCCGGAGGAGGTCGTCCCGCACCGCGTGATGGAGGGCAACCGCCCCTCCAGCACGATCCTCGCCGAGCGACTCGACCCGTTCGCGCTCGGCACCCTCGTCGCCCTGTATGAGCACAGCACCTTCACCCAGGGAGCCGTGTGGGGGATCGACTCCTTCGACCAGTGGGGGGTCGAGCTAGGCAAGGCCCTGGCGAAGCGGATCGTCCCCGAGCTACAGGCCGAGGAGGAGCCGGCGCTCGCCCACGACAGCTCGACCAACGTGCTGATCCGCCGCTACCGCCAGGCGAGGGCGAAGGGCTAGGCCGTGCCCGGCCTCGACGCGCTGCCGCTCGCCGCGTCGGAGTCCAACCTGCTCGCCGCGCGCGAGCTGATGGCCTTCACGCTCGGCTTCCACATCGTCCTCGCCTGCGTCGGCGTCGCCCTGCCGGCAATGATCCTCACCGCCAACTGGCTGGGGTTGAAACGGGGCGACGAGGACGCGATGCGGCTGGCCCGGCGCTGGTCGAAGGCGATGGCCGTCACCTTCGCAGTCGGCGCTGTCACCGGCACCGTGCTCAGCTTCGAGTTCGGCCTGCTCTGGCCGGAGTTCATGGCCCGCTTCGGCGACGCCTTCGGGATCGCCTTCGCGATCGAGGGGCTGTTCTTCTTCACCGAGGCGATCTTCCTCGCGATCTACATCTACGGCTGGAAGCGGCTCAGCGGCTGGGCGCACTGGTGGTCCGGCGTGCCGATGGTGATCACCGGGATCGGCGGCGCCTTCTCGGTGGTCACCGCAAACTCCTGGATGAACCAGCCGCAGGGCTTCACCCTCGACGCCGCCGGCAGGGTGATCGAGACGGAGCCGCTGAAGGTCCTCTTCAACCCGGCCTGGCACTACGAGGTCCCGCACATGATCCTCGCCGCCTACATGGTCGTCGGCTTCCTCGTCGCCTCGATCTACGCGGTCGGGATGCTGCGCGGGCGGCGCGACCGCCTGCACCGGCTCGGCCTGCTGATCCCGCTCACGGTTGCCTGCATCCTCACCCCGGTGCAGCTCTTCGTCGGCGACACCGCGGCGCGCGAAGTGGCCGACCACCAGCCGGCCAAGTTCGCCGGCTTCGAGTGCATCCAGGAGACCGGGCCCGACCAGACCGAGTACCTCGGCGGCATCTGCACCGACGACGGGGTCGAGGGGGCGATCGGGATCCCCGGCCTCGACTCCTTCCTGGTCGGCTTCGACACGGACACCGTGGTGACCGGGCTGGAGGACATCCCGCCCGACGAACGCCCGCCGGCCAACACCCTGCTCCACCTCGCCTTCGACGCGATGGTCGGGATCGGCACGGCGCTGCTGGCGCTTGCCGCCTGGCTCGCCTTCGCCTGGTGGCGGCGGCGCGACATCCCCGCCACGCCCTGGTTCCTGCGCGCGGTCGCGGTCTCGGGGGCCGGCGCGATCGTCGCCCTCTGGTCGGGCTGGATCGTCACCGAGGTCGGCCGCCAGCCCTGGATCGTGCAGGGCTACATGCGCACCTCCGAAGCGGTCACCGAGGCGGAGGGGATCTGGTTCGCCTTCGCCGGCGTGCTGCTCCTCTACGCCGCGCTCGGCATCGGCACGATCCTCGTCCTGCGGGCGATGTCGCGCCGCTGGCGCGAGGAGGACGAAGGCGACGAGTCCGAAGTCCCCTACGGCCCTCGGGGGTCGGGATGAGCAAGGCGGACGCCGCCGCGGCGATCCTCTGGATCGGCGCGACGCTCTACGCGGTCTTCGGCGGCGCCGACTTCGGCGGCGGCATCTGGGACCTGCTCGCAGGCTTCGACGAGCGCGTGGGCGAGCGGCCGCGGGCGCGGATCCAGCGCTCGATCACGCCCGTCTGGGAGGCCAATCACGTCTGGTTGATCTTCATCCTGGTCGTCCTCTGGACCGCCTTCCCGGAGGCCTTCGGCGCGATCATGTCGACCCTCTACGTGCCGCTGGCGCTGGCGGCGTTGGGGATCGTCCTGCGCGGGGCGGGCTTCGCCTTCCGCAAGTCGGTGCAGCGGCTCTCCTACAGACGGGCGATGGGCGCCGTCTTCACCCTCTCATCGCTGCTGACGCCCTTCTTCATGGGGACCGTGGTGGGGGCGATCGCGGCGGGCAACGTCCCCGCGGAGGGGAACGGCGACGCCTTCTCCACTTGGATCGCGGTGCTGCCGCTGCTCACCGGCGCCCTCTTCGCCCTCGCCGGCGCCTACCTGGCGGCGGTCTTCCTCGTCGTCGATTCGCATCGCGCCGGCGACAGGGAGATGGAGGGGTACTTCTCCCGCCGCGCCCTGCTCGCCGGCGTCGTCGCCGGTGCTGTCGCCCTGTTCGGGCTGATCGCCCTGCACTCCGAAGCTCGCTACGTCTACGACCGCCTCATCGTCGAGGGGCTGCCGCTGGTGATCGCCTCGATCCTCTGCGGCTTCGGCGTTCTCGGACTGCTGCTCGGCCGCGGCCGCCGCGGCCTGCGCCCCCTGGCCGTCGGCGCGGTGGTCGCGGTGATCTGGGGCTGGGGGGTCGCCCAGTTCCCCTACCTGCTGCCGACCTCGCTGAAGATCGGGCAGGCGGCGGCCCCCGACCCGACGCTCGACTCGGTGCTGATCGTCTTCGCCGTCGCCGCGGTCGTCGTCCTGCCCGCCCTCGGTCTGCTCTACGCGCTCGCCCAGCGCGACATCGTCGGCGAGAGCGGCGAGTAGCTTTCCGCTCCATGGCCGGGCCCTCCATCCACGCCGTGCTCTTCGACATCGACGGGACGCTGCTGGTCACGGGCGGAGCGGGTGGCGCGGCCTGGAGGCGCGCCTTCGCCGAGCTGTACGGCGTCGACGCCGACGTCGCCGAGCACACTGACGCCGGCATGACCGACCCCGAGATCGCCGCGATCCTCTTCCGCGAGGTGGTCGGGCGCGAGGGCAGCGCCGAGGAACGCGCCAAGGCGATCGGGTGCTACCTCAAGCACCTGCCCGACACCGTCGCCGAGTCGGAGGGCTACCGCCTGATGCCGGGGATCGAGGATCTGCTCGACCGCCTGATCGACGCCGGCCTCCTGCTCGGCCTGGTTACCGGCAACATCGAGGCCGCCGCCCACATCAAGCTCTCCCGCGGCCGGCTCAACCGCTTCTTCAGCTTCGGCGGCTACGGCTCCGACTCCGCCGACCGTACCGAGGTCACCGAGGCCGCCCTGCGCCGCGGCGAGCTGGTCTCCGGCGGCGTCCTCGGCGAGGGCGCCTGCATCTCGGTCGGCGACACCCCGCGCGACGTGAAGGCCGGGCACGGCGCCGGGATCGAGGTCGTCGGCGTGGCGACCGGCAAGTACAGCGCCGATCAGCTGCGCGAGGCCGGCGCCGAGTGGACGCTGGCTACCGTCGAGGACGGTTTCCCCGCCTAAGCCAAGCTGCAGCGGGCCTGGTAAATCGAGAGGAAGCCGTTCTCGAAGCCGTTGCGTGCGGCGCGCAGGTAGAGGCGCCAGACGCGGACGCGTTCGGGGCCGGCCAGGCGGATCGCCTCGTCGAGGTTCTCGTCGAGCCGCCGCGCCCAGTGGCGCAGCGTCTCCGCGTAGTCGGCGCCGTGCTCGGAGACGCCGCGGGTGACGAAGCCCGCCCGTTCGAGCGCCAGCAGGACGCGGGAGAGGTGCAGCGGTTCGCCGTCGGGGAAGACGTAGCGCTCGGAGAAGGCGCCGGCATCAGGGTCGGTGTGGCGGAGGCGGGCGATGCCGTGGTTGAGCAGGCGGCCGCCGGGTGCGAGCAGGCTCGCCAGCGCGCGCGCGTAGACGTCGATCTGCTCCTCGCCGACGTGCTCGACCATGCCGATCGAGCCAATCGCGTCGAAGCGCTCGCCGGCGAGGTCGCGGTAGTCCATGACGCGGATCTCGACCCGGTCGCCGACCCCCGCCTCCTCGGCCCGCCGGCGCGCCTTCTCGGCCTGCGGCGGCGAGAGGGTGATGCCGACGACGCTCGCGCCGTGCTTGGTCGCCGCCCAGAGCGGGAAGCTGCCCCAGCCGCAGCCGACGTCGAGCACCCGGTCGCCCTCCTTCAGCTCCAGCTTGCGCGCCACCGTCTCCAGCTTCTCCTCCTGCGCCTCCTCCAGGGTCGCCGCCCCCGCGGCGAAGAAGGCGCAGCTGTAGGTCATCGAGTCGTCGAGGAAGAGGGCGAAGAACTCGTTGGAGACGTCGTAGTGGTGGCGGACCGCCTTGGCGTCGCGCTCCTTGCTGTGGCGGCGGCCGCTGAGCACCAGCTCGGCGGCAGGTCGCTTCGGCGGTCTGGTCAGGCCGGCGGCGCGCACCGCGCCGAGCGCCAGGCGGGCGACGTCGCCGCGATCGAGCGAGGGCGGCTGCCAGGTGTCGAGCAGCTCGATCACGGCGTCCATGTCGTCGACCTCGATCTCGCCGCTGACGTAGGCGCGGCCGAGGCCCAGCTGGCCGGGCGCGCGCAGCGCGTGCGCGGCGGCGCGGGGCGAGCGGACGAAGAAGGTCGGGCCGTCGCCGTCGGTCGAGGGCAGCTCCGGCCCGTCCCAGAACTCGATCGCGAAGGGACGCTCCGGTATGCGCGCCTCGATCTCGCGCCGCAGCGGCGCGGTGCTGGCAAACGGCATCGAGAAAACCCTATCGGCAGGCCGCTCCGGCTTTTCGGTCCCGATCCGCCGTATGATCGATGGGAGTGGCAAGTCCCCTCCCATCCGACATCCAGCCGGTCGCCAACGAGACGCGCGACCGGATCATCACCGGCCTGGTCACGCTGGTCCCCTTCGTCGCGCTCGGCCTCGCCGGCTGGCAGGTGTGGGGGAGCGCGCTGCACTGGAGCGACGTCTTCCTCTTCGTCGGCATGTACGTCTTCACCGGGCTCGGGATCACCGTCGGCTTCCACCGTCACCTCACCCACCGCAGCTTCAAGGCGAAGCCCTGGCTGCACGGGCTGCTGGCGATCCTCGGCTCGGCGGCGATCGAGGGCCCGGTGATCTCCTGGGTCGCCGACCACCGCAAGCACCACGCCTTCTCCGACGAGGAGGGCGACCCGCACAGCCCCCACGTCGACCACGGCCACGGCTGGTCGGGGGCGATGCGCGGCCTCTTCCACGCCCACATGGGCTGGCTCTTCATCCACACCCAGCGCGGCAACAAGGAACGCTTCGCCCCGGACCTGATCAAGGACCCGACGATCAACTGGGTCGACCGCACCTTCCTGCTCTGGGCGATCGCCGGCCTGCTCCTGCCCTTCGCGCTCGGCTGGATCATCGGCGGCACCCTCTTCGCCGCGCTCACCGGGCTGCTCTGGGGCGGCCTGGTCCGCGTCTTCGTCCTGCACCACTTCACCTACAGCATCAACTCGCTCTGCCACGTCTTCGGCAAGCAGGGCTATGAGACCGGCGACGAGTCGCGCAACCTAGCGCTGATCGCGATCCCGACCCTGGGCGAGGCCTGGCACAACAACCACCACGCCTTCCCGACCTCGGCCGTGCACGGCCTCGGCCGGTACCAGGTGGACCTCTCGGCGGTCGCGATCGACCTGATGGAGAAGGCCGGCTGGGTATGGGACGTCGTCCGCGTTCCGCCCGAGCGGTTGGAAGCCAAGGCCGTCTAGGGCTGGGCTTCGGACTCGTACCAGTCGATCCAGCCGTTGCAGGCGGCCGCGAGCGGGACGATGCGGCGCTCGCCCGCACGGACGGCGACCAGGTCGCCGATGTGGGCGGCATCGTCGTAGCCGCTCAGCTCCTGTAGGAAGCTCGGCTCCGCCGCGCTGACGGTGAAGCGCACGCGACCGCCCTCGCCGGCGTAGGTCCCGGCCGGCCAGAACTGGCCGTTGTTGGCGAGGCTGATCGTGTTCGGGCGCTGGCCGTCGAGCGCCGCAGGCAGCTCGTGCCGGAAGCCGGCGGCCGAGATGGTCAGGTCGAAGGGCGAGAAGTACTGCAGCGATAGGTGCCAGCGGCCGCGCGGCAGCTCCAGCGCCTGCGAGGTGCTCTCGCCGGTGCCCAGCTCGCCCCCCTCGCTCCAGCGGACCTTCGGCGCGACTGCCACCTCGGGGAAGAGCGAGGCGCGGCCGGGGCCGGCGAGCAGGATGCGGAGCTCGGGCGCGGCGCAGCCGGCGCGGGCGCCGGCGTCGACGCCCTCGAGCAGGACGTGGCGCTCCTCGGGCACCTCGCCGATTCGCTTCCAGAGCAGGTAGGAGGGGGTCGCCTTGACTTGCCTGAAGGCGGGCGGCGCCTGGCTGTTCCAGGCGGCGCGGCCGGTGATCACGTAGGGGACGCGGTTGAGGGTGTCGCGGGAGAAGGAGTCGAAGTCGATCGGGCTGTAGGCGTCGCCGGTGTCGAAGGGCTTCTCCGGGTTCTCGGCGACCGCTTCGTCGGGGAACTCGACCAGCGGCACGTGCGTGTCGGCGCCCATCAGCTCGTACGGGGCGTAGCGGTCCTGGCCTGCGTAGAGCACGGGCTTGCCGTGCAGGATCGGAAGGAAGGCGCGCAGCTCGGCGCCGTGCCCGGGGGGGCCGACCGACGCGTCGCGCAGGGCGAGGAAGCTGGACCAGACGGCGCCGGAGACGAAGATGACGGCGAGGGCGGTCCAGGCGAGGCGCCGGCCGAGCTCGGCCAGCAGCGGCCGGATCGCGACCAGCATCGCCAACGGCGCGCCGATCATCAGCGCCTTGGCCTGCGAGTAGTCGCCGCTGGTCGGCAGTGCGGCGAGGTAGAGGACGACGCAGGCCGCGAGGCCGAGCGGCACGGCGAGCTCGCGCCGCAGCACCCACCAGGTGGCACCCGCGAGCAGGGCGAGGACGCCGATCGCGCCGGCGAGCCAGGGCAGCTGGGCGCCGCCGGGCGCGTCGAGCCGGTAGTCGCTCGCCGGCCAGACGCCGAGCGCCTCGACCGGGGAGACCGGGCCGTAGGTGTTCGTCCCCGCCACTTTGTTGAAGGTGTGGACGAAGCCGAAGGGCCCGACCAGGGTGGCGGCGACGGCGAGGGTCGCCAGCAGGGCGATCGTCAGCAGGGTCACCGGCCGCAGCAGGAAGCGCAGCAGCGTGCGCGGGGCCAGCGCCCGTCGCACCGCCGGCAGGGTCAGGCTCCAGAGGGCGACCGTCGCGATCGGCCAGGCGAGGCCGGCGAAGCTGTAGGAGAAGAAGATGCCGCCGGCCAGCGCCAGCCAGGGGAGGGCGAACGCGGTTCGCGCGAGGGCCCCGCGCGGCAGCGCGCCGGGGTCGCGCAATCCCACCGCGACGGCGAGCACGAGCAGGGCCTCGGCGAGCTCCTTGAACGCCCCCTGGGCGAAGTAGGAGGCGCCGAGGTAGGAGACCGCGACCAGCGTCGCCGCGAGCAGGCGCTTGGCCGGGCCGAAGCCGGGCAGCGCCGCGAGCGCGGTCAGCGCGGTGAGGACGCCGATCGCGAAGATCTGGCCGACGAAGGCCTGCCCGAGGCCGATCCCGGGGACGGCCGCGACGGCGACCGCGAGGCCGTGCGGGCCGAGCGGGTAGCCCGGCTCGGGCAGCGGGCCGAAGCCGCTGCGCAGCCACTCGGCCCAGGCGAGGTGCAGGCCGAGGTCGTTGTTGAAGCCGACCCCGAGCAGCCCCCAGCGACCACCGATCGCGAACGGGATCGAGAGGACGAGGACGACGAGGAGCGCCGCCGGCAAGCCGCGTCGCAGCTCCTCGCCGGGGACGAGCGCGCGCTTCCCGGTCAGGACCACGGCCAGGGCGGCGGCGATCAGCAGGACCAGCCCCGCGGTCGCCGAGGTACCGTGGCCCGGGGCGCGGGCGAGGACGCCGGTCACGGTCAGCACGGCGCCGAAGCCGACCGCCGGCTCCAGCCACGTCCACGCCTGCCGCCCGGCAAGCAAGAAGAGAGCGCGCCCGACGAGCAGCGACGCGGCGCAGATCAGCGCCGCCGAGGCGTAGGTCCCGATCATCAGAGAGGGGAACCTACTTCTCTGCGGCTCGTTCGAGCGTCTCGCGCAGGTTCTCGCCACGCAGCGGCTCCGCGTGGCCGGCGCCGACGACGGCGGGCTCCAGCGCGGCCAGCTTGCGCACCGATTCCTTCGCCTTCGCGTGGTCCCAGGCCCAGGCGGGGTGGGGGACGCTCGCCTCGCCCTCGGGCAGCGGTTTGAGCCGCGCCGAGTCGACGAAGTAGACGACGTCGCTGACCAGGGCGACGCGGTCGCGCTCGCGCCAGAGCCCGATCAGGCCGGGGGCGTGGCCGGGGAAGTGGAGGACGCGGAAGCCGGCCACCTCGTCGCCCTCGGCGACGGTGCCGGCGATCTTCACCGCGCCGCCGTCCCAGCGCCGCAGCAGGAAGGGGTAGATCCAACGCACCGGCGCGACCGGCAGCTGCGAGAGGTCCATGTAGGGGGCGATCGAGGCGTCGCTTTCGGCGTCGGCCACGTCGTCGGCGTGGCAGTAGACGGGCGCGTCGAGGCGCGAGGCGGTGCCGCGGTGGTCGGCGTGGGCGTGGCCGAGGACGATCCGCTTCAGCCCGCCGAGCCGCTCGGCCGCGGCCCGTGCCTTCTTCGTCATCGCCTTGCTGCCGGCGTCGAACTGCGTCACGCCGCCGCCCTCCTCCTCGATGAAGTAGATGTTCATCGACTTGCGCAGGTCGCCACGCAGCAGCCAGACTCCGTCCGCCACCCTCTCCATCCCGTCAGACTACCCGCGTGCCGGTTTTGTGGAAATTGGGGATGGTTGTACTCATCGTCTGTCTTCTGGCATCGATGGGCATTGCCATCCTTCGCCTCGCCACTACCCCCACCGAGATCATCGGCGACGGATTTCGCGGATTACCCACCCGGCAGACGGCGCGTTAGTATCGCGGCGTGTTCAAGCGCATCGTTGTCGGCACCGACGGATCCGACACCGCCGCCGAGGCGGTCCGCCAGGCAACCGACCTGGCCAAGATCTCCGGCGCCCAGCTGAGTATCGTCAGCGCCTACGAGCCCGTCTCCAAACGGCGCCTCGAGGGCGAGCAGGCGGGGGTTCCGGCCGACGTCCAGCACGAGATCGGACCGCGCGAGGACGTCAACCTCGTGCTCGAGTCGGCTGCCGCGGCGGTCAAGCAGGAGGGCATCGAGGTGCAGACCCACCCCGTCGAGGGCGGGCCCTCGGACGCGATCCTCGAGGTCGCCGAGCAGACCGACGCCGACCTGATCGTCGTCGGCAACAAAGGGATGACCGGGGCGCGGCGCTTCCTGCTCGGCAGTGTGCCGAACAACGTCTCGCATCACGCTCCCTGCAGCGTCCTGATCGTCCGCACTACGTAGACGGATCGGTAGCGGCCGCGGCGTCGATCAGGCCGGCGCCCTGTTGCCGGCCCGGCAGACCGAGATCGCGTGCGGTGCTGCGCAGGCGCCGGGTCAGCCGGTTGACCTTCCCCTTCGCCGAGGCCTTGCGCGGCAGGACACCGGCGGCGAGGACCATCGCGGCCACGCCGGAGACGTGGGCGGCAGCCATCGAGGTGCCGATGTAGCTGCCGGGCTCGCCAAAGCGGCGCGGGTTGCCGCTCCGCATCGTCACCTGGTAGATCGAGCGACTCGAAACCGACGGGCAGCCGGGGACCGGGGCGCCGCCGCCGGGGGCGAGGACGTCGACGCCCTTGCCGGGCAGCAGCGAGTAGCTGCCCAGGCAGCCGCCCTCGGTGCTGCCGCCGACGCCGATCGTGCCCGGCCCGGTCGCCGGCGGCGAGACGCAGGCCTCCGAGCCGAGGTTGCCGATCGAGGCCACGGTCACCACGCCCCGCTGGTACGCGCGACGCAGCTCCTCGTCGATGCCGGGGACCTTCTTGCCGCAGCCGAAGTTGAAGCTCATGTTGATCACGTCTGCGCCGTGGGCGACGGCGAAGCGGATGCCCTGGGCGATGTCGTCGGCCTCTCCGGCGCCGTGGCGGTCGAGGACGCGGACCGGCATCAGCTTGGCCCGGTAGGCGAGCCCGACCAGGCCGATCCCGTTGTCGGTCTTCTCGGCGATCGTCCCGGCGATGTGGGTGCCGTGCCCGTTTTCGTCGAGCGGCAGACGGTCGCCCTCGACGAAGTCGTAGCCCGGCACGAACTGGCCGGGGCCGAAGTCGGGGCTGCGGCGGAAGCGCGAGCCGTAGTCGCGGTAGGCGATGCCGGTGTCGAGCACGGCGACGACGGTGCCGTAAGCGCCCCGGCGCCCGGCGGCGATCAGGTTCTGCCAGGCGCCGACCGCGTTGATGCCCCCGGCGGAGACGGGCAGGGCGGCGGTGCCGGTCCCCTCCCACGGAAGGAAGTTCCACTGCAGCGAGACCCAGCCGCCGGGTGGCCCCGGAGGAGTGGAGAGCGGCCCGGGGTCGTCGGCGAGCGCGAGGTGCGCCACCGAAGCCTGCCCCGAAGGCCCCGCCGCGCCGGCCGAGCCGGCCGGGACGACCGTCGCGAGCAGCGTCAGGGCAGCGAGGATTGGAAGGCGTCGTCTCATGGTCGGTATCTGCTCGCGAAATCCCTGCACCAGTGCGGGCAGACGATCTAACACCTGCCCGGCGGGGAAGTTGTCGGGGCACGATACTTTCGGCCGATGCCGGAGATCGATGTCAGCGCGACGCAGCGGCGCCTGATGGGCATCGCGATCGAGCGCGCCCGCGAGGCCGAGGCGCACGGCGACGTGCCGATCGGCGCCGTCGTCGCCCGCGGGGAGGAGCTGCTCTCCTCGGCCGGCAACGAGCGCGAGCTGCGTCGCGACCCGACCGCTCACGCCGAGATCCTCGCGATCCGCGCCGCCGCCGAGGCGCTCGGCGGCTGGCGCCTTCCCGAGACGACCCTCTACGTCACCCTCGAGCCGTGCGCGATGTGCGCCGGCGCGATCGTCCTCGCCCGCATCCCCGCCGTCGTCTACGCCGCCCCCGACCCCAAGGCCGGGGCCGCCGGCAGCGTCCTCGACGTCCTCGCCGAGCCCGCCCTCAACCACCGCCCGAAAGTCACCGGCGGTGTCCTCGAAGCCGAGTCCGCCGCCCTGCTGCGCAAGTTCTTCGCCGCCCGTCGGCCGCCGGGGCCGGCAGGCCGGCTGCCCGCGAGCTGAGCCAATACCCTTGGGCTACCCGGAGAGGTGTCCGAGTGGCTTAAGGAGCGCGACTGGAAATCGCGTGGGCGGGGTTAACCCGCCTCGTGGGTTCGAATCCCACCCTCTCCGCTCAAGAACGGCGCTGTATGCCTTGTGCAGAATGCTTGTGGTGAGAGTTGTCCTCCTAGCCTTGGTCCTGCTTGCACCTGGCTCTCTTTTCAGCGATCGGTCCGTTGCCGGCGAATGGCAGGAGCTGCCTGTCGTGCCGGCGCTTGGACCTGTCGTCACCGGCCACCTCGAAAAGGTCGTGAGCCGTGGAGGGCAGTTCGGCAATCGCCCGGGGGTCGTCGCCAAGATCGGCGACAGCATCACTGCATCGCCGGCGTTCCTGCAAGCGCTGGCGTGCCGGCCGGCCCAGCTGGGCCCGTGGGAGGAGCTGGGCGGGACGCTCGCGTTCTTCGGGCGGACCGCCGTGCCCGCCGGCTCTGAGGAAGCTCAGTGTCCGGTCAGCAACAGCTATTCGCGCCTGGGCGTGGCCGCGGTCGGAGGATGGCGAGCCGCCGATGCGCTTCTGCCGCGCGAATCCCTCACGGAGTGCCACGGGCTGCCCGCCGTTTCCTGTGAGCTGCAAAAGCTCCGCCCATCGGTTGCCCTGATCATGTTCGGAACCAATGATCTGGAGGACTTCACCGCGACCCGGTTCCGCCTCGACCTCGCTCGAGTCGCACGGCTCGTGTCCAGTGCGGGAACCATCCCGGTGATCAGCACGATCCCGCCTCGGACCAGGCAGCCGTTCTCGCCCCGGGTCGCGCGGTTCAATGCCGAGATCGCCGCCTTGGCCGAGAACCGGGCCCTGCCGCTCTGGAACTACTGGCGACAGATGGTCGCGCCGGGGGTTCCCCGCGCGGGTCTGAGTCGCGACGGCGTCCACCCGAGCGTTCTCTGCCCACCCTGCACCGCGATTGACTTTCGGCCCGTGGGATTGCGGCAGGGGTATGCACTGCGGAACCTCGGAGCCTTGCTTGTCCTCGATCGCCTGCGCCGGGTAGTCCCGCCGGCAGACGGTCGGTAGGAATCCACCGTCTAGCCGGGAGCGTCGCGAGGGCGCACATGCTTCGTCGCCAGCTTGCGCCCCCCACGGATCAGGGCATACGTCCCGATGGCCATCGCAAGGGTCCCGCTCACGGCAAGCCCCCAGCGGACGGGGATTGCCAGCTCGGTCGTGGAGAGGGAGCTCTGCAGGGCGACGAGGAACGGGATGTGAACGAGGTAGATCCAAAAGCTTGCGTCTGACAGATAGCGCAGCACGCGCGACTCCTTGCGGACGTATCGCGCCAGCACGCCCCAGATTCCGAACAGGGTCAGCCAGCAGACCATGCCCACGGTGAACAGTCCATAAAGGCGCAGCTCGTCGATTTCGGCCAGGATGCCCGGCGTGCCGACGTTGCCGGTGAAGTCGCCGTTGTCGTAGAAGAGCAGGAAGGCCGGCACGGCGATCAGCACTCCGGCCCCGAGCCGCAGCCAGGCCCCGCGCTTGAGGTCCTCCAGCAGGTCGGTCTGGCCGCTGAGAAGCCAACCGAAGAAGAAGAAGAGGCTGTAGTACGCGAAGAGAGTCGGGGCGGGGACCAGCGAGTTGGATGCGGCTCCCCCCGCCACCCAGCCGGTCTTGGTGATCAGGATCGCCGCGCTGATCGACGCCAGGACAGGAACCGCCCACCAGGACCCGATCAGGCTGCGAAAGCCACGGTTGATCGCTGCCCCCAGCCCAGGTGCGCGCTGGATCGCCAACCAGACTCCGATCGCGATCAGGGAGATCATCAGCAGATAGGCGATGAACCACAGGTGCCGCGGCGAGAGGCTGAAGACGTTGGCGATGTCCAGCTCTCGCTTCGGCGGGAGCGCACCCTTGCGCGGCCAGAGGGCCGCCGCGCCGATGACGAGGAAGTTCGCCAGCGGCACGACCGTCAGCATCCCCACGGCCAGCGGCAACCCGAGTCGGCGAAACCGGGCACGCAGCTGCCCGACAGCGGTGGATCGTCGCAGCGCGCTTGCGGCAAGGAACCCGGAGATGGCGAAGAACAGGGGCATGTGCCACGTATGGACGAACCAGACGACGGCATCGACGATCTCGGCCCCTCCGTCGCCCTTCTGGACATAGCGGGCAGCGTGGTATGGGATCAGGAGGAGGATTGCCGATACGCGAATGGCGTCCAGGTGATGCCGACGCTGCTGGCCTACACCTCGAGACATAGGGTCAGGGTAGGTGGTTCAGGTGGAATCGAGGTCAGTGGCCCCACAAATTGCCTGCTGCTACTGTGGTTCGGTCGGGTCTGGCCATTCCGCCACCCGAGAGGTTCCGTTTCCTCCGTGTGCCGCTTTGGGCGCCCAGGGCCGCAGGATCTCCCCTCAGTCGCTCAAAAGGAGCTCACAACATCACTTCGTTTGCCGACCTCGGCATATCCAAGCCTGTCGTCAGCGCGCTCGCGCGCCGCGACATCACCAAGCCTTTCCCCGTCCAACAGCTGGTCGTGCGCGACGCGCTCGACGGGCACGACCTGCTCGTCCAGTCGCCGACCGGCTCGGGCAAGACGCTCGCCTTCGGCATCCCGCTGGTCGAGCGGATCGAGCCCGGCGCGAAACACACCTCCGCCCTCGTCCTCGCCCCGACCCGAGAGTTGGCGGGCCAGATCGTCGCCGAGCTCCGCCCCGTCGCCGATGCTCGCGGGCTGCGGATCGCCGCGGTATACGGCGGCGTCGGCTTCGCGCCGCAGATCGCGGCAGCGCGCCGCGCCGACATCCTCGTCGCCACCCCCGGCCGGCTCGAGGACCTGATCGCCCGCGGCGTCGTCTCGCTCGAGCGCGTCCGCATCCTCGTCCTCGACGAGGCCGACCGCATGCTTGACATGGGCTTCAAGCCGGCCGTGAGCCGGATCGTCTCCCAGACCCCCGACCGGCGTCAGACCCTCTTCTTCTCGGCGACCCTCGAGGGGGCAACCGGCAAGATCGCCGCCGCCTACACCCGTGACGCCCGCCGCCACACCCAAGCGCAGAGCGAGCGCGGCAAGGCCGACGTCGAGCACCGCTTCCTCCACGTCGACTCCCAGAGCGTCAAGCTCGACCACCTGGTCGAGCAACTGGGTGGCAGCGAGCATGGTCGCACCCTGGTCTTCGTCCGCACCAAGCGCGGCGCCGATCGACTCGTCAAGCGCTTGCGTGCCCGTGAGATCCAGGCGGTCGCCATGCACGGCGACAAGAGCCAGGGCCAGCGCGAGCGGGCCCTGGCGCGCTTCGAATCGGGCGCGGTGCGCGCCCTGATCGCAACCGACGTCGCCGCCCGCGGCATCGACGTCGAGGGCGTCACCCACGTCGTCAACTTCGACGCGCCCGGCGACCGCGACTCCTACGTGCACCGCGTCGGCCGCACCGGGCGGGCGGGCCGCCAGGGCACCGGGATCAGCTTCGTGCTCGTCGACCAGGTCGACGAGGTCCGGCGCATGGCCGGCTCTCTCGGCCTCACCCGCGAGTTCGACCAAGGACGCCCAAGCCATGACCGCGGACCCGAACGCCCAAGCCACGACCGCGGGGCCGAGCCGCAGCGCCAGGCGCGCCGCCGGCGCCGCCGCAGAACGAAGGCCGCGCGGTGAGCCGGCGAGGCGACGCCGCCTGCAAGTGGACCTGCACCGGTTGCGGCGTCTCGGCGAGCCGAATCGACGGCAAACCGACGCCGCTTCCAGATAACTGGGTCAGCTCTGCCGAGGGCTGCTTCTGCCTCACCTGCAGGCGACACCAGGCCGGCGAGGCCGCGCTCGATGCGGCGCCAAGCGACAGCGGCAGGGATGCTCGCGTCAAGCTTCGCCGCACCGGCGTGATCGAGTTCGAGGTGCGTCGGAGCCCGGATCGCACCGATGGCTCGATCGCGAAGGCCTGCCGCACGTCGGCCTCCACGGTGGCCGCCGCGCGACGGCACCTGCGGTTGCGCGAGGGGCCGCCGCCGGGCACTGACCGCGACATGACGGCTGCCCGCGATCGCATGGCAGGCCGAGCCTAGGGGTCGCCACCAAGTGGTCGCCGGCCTTCTCGTCCTGGTCATCCTGGGATTTGGGATTGCCGGGTGCGCATCGCCGGCCCCAACCTCTTCGGTCGCGATCGAGGGCGTCTTCCCTCGCTTCGATCCCACCGAGACTCGTTACGTCTCGCGCTGCGGACGAAACGCGCAACCGATACGAGTCGAAGCCGGCGGCGGCGCCAAGGTCGCGGTCGGGACGAAGCCCGCGCGGACGGGAGCCGTGCGAATCGACCCCGGCGCCCGCCCGGGCGAGGACTTCCCGATCACCGTCTTCGACGACGGCCGGCAGCGCACCTATCGGGTGCGCTGCCTCCCCGCCGATTTCCCCGCCTGGCGATTCGAGCAGCTGCGCCCTACCGCCTCGGGCCTTTTCGTGGTCAGCTTCAAGGTCTCCCGGGATGCCCGACCCTGGGTGATCGTCTTCGACGACGAGGGCGTGCCGCGCTGGTGGTACAGCCCCGAGACCCGCGCCCTCTGGGGGCAGATCCTGCACGACGGCACGATCGCCTGGGCGCGGTCGTTCGGCGACGGGTATGGGCTGGACCCGCGCATGGCCTACGAGATTCGCTCGCCCGCGGGCAAGCTGCTGCGGCTCGTCAGGACGAGGGACTCGGTCATCGACGGGCACGAGCTGCGCGAGCTGGACGGCGGCAGCTTCCTGATCGACTCCTACGTCCCCGGCAAGGCCGACCTGCGGCGCTTCGGCGGCCCCGCAAAGGCGGCGGTGGTCTTCGCCGAGATCGAGGAGCTCGATCCGCGGGGTCACGTGCGCTGGCGCTGGCGCTCGCGTCGGCACATCGGCCTGGGCGAGACGGGCCGCTGGTGGCGAAACGTGCTCAGCAACGCCAAGCCGGGCCTGCGAGCGCTCCCAACCTTCGATCCCGTCCACATCAACTCGATCGAGCCGCGAGGCGAGGACGAAGTGGTGATCTCGACTCGCCACACCGACGCGGTATACGGGATCCAACGCTCGACCGGCGAGATCCTCTGGAAGCTGGGTGGTACCGAGACGGCGGACTCGCTGCGAGTCGTCGGCGACCCGGCTCACAAGCTGCTCGGCGGCCAGCACGACGCCCGCATCGCCGACGACGGCAGCCTCAGCATCTACGACAACGGCAAGGATCGGCCGCGGCGGCCAAGGGTCGTCTTCTACCGCCTCGACCTCGCCGCCGGCGAGGCGACCTATCTGGGCCAGCTCAACGATCCCGCGGTGAAGACCAGCCACTGCTGCGGCTCGGCAAGGCAGCTGAATGACGGCGGCTGGCTCGTCAGCTGGGGCGACAATCCGCTCGTCACCGCCTTCGACGGCCAGGGACAGATCGCCTTCCGGCTGGGGCTCGCCGCCTCCACGTTCCGCGCCGTTCCGGTTCCCTCCGGCGCCACGACGCCGGCCGAGCTCGACAGCGGCTTGGAGTCGATGGAGGTCGAGTAGCAGCGCACCAGGGCGCTTAAACGGCTTCCGGAGCCTCTTTCAGCGTGCGCACGGGAACCGGGGCGGCGTCGAGCGGCAGCACGATCGCCTCCTCCTGCGCCATCGGCACGGGTGCGGCGGCCGGACGGCGCCCACGCAGGCGCTCGTGGCTGCAGACGACGTAGCACCACTCCATCAGGCGCATGCGCGAGGCGGGGTCGATCTCCTCGATCGTCGCCCCGACCAGATAACGCCCGTCGGCCTCGCGGCAGGAGCGCACCTCGACCTGGGCGGCGACCTCCTGCCAGTTGCCGCCGGCCTCCTCCAGCGTCAGCAGCACGGCGGGACGCTCGCCGACCTCCACCGGCGCGTCGAGCACCAGCCCGACGCCGGCGGCGCTGGCATCGATGAGGCGGCCGCCGACGTGCCCGCCCGCCGCGAAGCAGTGGGCGGGTGCGTCGCCCTGGAAGCGGTAGATCTGGCGCCGCTGCCGACGTCGGCCGACAGCCCGCAGGGTGCGCAGGACGCGGCGCAGCTCGATCAGGCCGAGCAGCGGCACGACGACCGCGGCGATCCCCGGCATGTCGGGCAGCGGGCCGACCCCGGCGAGGTCGAGCAGGCGCATGATCGTCCCGCCGCCGAGCACCACCGCGGCGAGGACGACGAGGTGGAGCTTGCGCACGGCGTGCAGGCCGCCGCTGTCGCCGCCCTGCTTCGGCGTCACCTTGAAGGCGGTGCGGCCGGGGCGGAGGATGCAGCGCAGCGCCCGCGTGTAGATCTCCATCGTCAAGAGCTCGTAGTGGGCGGTCTCGCCGATCTTCATGTAGCCGCGGGTCAGCGCCGAGCCGGCGAGCAGGTTGAGGCTGACCGCCGGCAGCCAGAGCGCCGCCAGGGCGAGCACGCTGACCTTCATCGGCAGCGCGCCCGTCCACATCACCGCTCCCAGCGTCGCCAGCAGCAGCAGGCGCATCGGCGGCGCCAGGTAGGCGGCGAGGCTGACGAAGTAGGAGAGCCGCTGCAGCGGCTTCAGCTCACGGGCGCGCAGGGGCGACTCGGGCAGGGTGAAGACGGCGAGGTTGCCGCGGGCCCAGCGGTCGCGCTGCAGCAGGTAGCCGTCGAGGTCGTGCGGGGCGAGGCCCTGGACGAGGACCTCGTCGTGGTAGCGGCTGGTCCAGCCGTGGCGCAGCAGGCGGATCGTCGTGTGGAAGTCCTCGGCGAGCGTCTCGGTGGCGACGCCGCCGATCTCAAGCAGCGCCTGGCGGCTCAGCAGCGCCGCCGAGCCGCACCAGTAGGCGGCCCCGTGGCGGTCCTTGCCGGGGCAGACGACGCGGTAGAAGAGCGACTGCTCGTGGCGGCCGACGACGTAGTGCTGGACCGAGTCGTGGTTGAAGAAGTCATGCGGGCTCTGCACCAGGCCGACTCTCTCGTCGTCGAAGTAGCCGACCATCGCGTCGAGCGCGTCGGGCATCGGCACGTGGTCGGCGTCGAGCATCAGCACCAGCTCGCCCTCGGTGCGCGGCAGGGCGGCGTTGATGTTGCCCGCCTTGGCGTGCGAGTTGTCGGGCCTGGTCAGGTACTCGGCGCCGGCGATCCGGGCCAGCTCCTCCATCTCCGGCCGCCGACCGTCGTCGAGCAGCCAGGTCGTGTGGGGATAGGTGAGGGCGCGGCAGCCGGCCAGCGTCGCCGCGACGACCTCGAAGGGCTCGTCGTAGGTGCAGACGTAGACGTCGACCTTGCGACCCGGCGTAGCCGGGGGGCGCACGGCGGGCGGGCGCGACCACGAGTACCAGGTGAGCGTGCCGAGCGCCCAAAGCCCGTAGATCTCGGTGACGAGCAGCATCGCGAAGAGGAGCGGGCTGGTCCCTTCGGCGCTCCAGCCGATGCGCCAGGTCAGGTAGCCGACGCCCCAGACCAGCGCCAGCAGCGCGAAGGCCCGCAGCGGCACCGGGTGCCGGTCGAAGAACCGCCCGATTCGGGTCTGCTCGGTGCTTTGCACGAGGCTCCATCGGCCGCACCAGGCCGAGGCTTGAGCGATGAAAACGCTTCAGTTCCCTCAACCACCCCGCCTGCCGCCCCGCCTACGTAGAATCAGCCGCCGGACCGAGTTCCCGGAGGGGTGCCGGAGTGGTTGAACGGGGCGGTCTCGAAAACCGTTGGCGTCCTTTGGGCGCTCGTGGGTTCGAATCCCACCCCCTCCGCTTCACGATCGGTTGAAGTCCCCCGATTAGAACTCTCATTCGGGCTCCGCTTTACCAGAGTGCTGCCTGTCGGGGAAAGCTCGCAAGCACCGGCTACGATGCCTCCATGATCGACGATGCCGCGATCGAGGATGCTGGCCGACTTTTGGCGGCTGCTGCCGGTTCGCCAGCGCGGGTCGTGCTTTTCGGATCGAGAGCGCGCGGGGGGGCCCGCGATGACAGCGATCTCGATTTTCTCGTGATCGAGGCGCAGGTGGAGAGCAAGCTCAACGAGATGGTGCGCCTGCGCGATGCCCTGCCCCCGCTGGGCGTTCCAGTCGATGTCGTTGTCGTCTCTGAGGAGGAGGCGGCACGACGCGAGCGTGTGCCGAGCACGCTGGTTCATCGGGCGCTTCGCGAGGGCCGCGTCCTTGTCACCGCCTGAGCTCGAAGAAGCTCGGCTCCTTCTGCGCAAGGCCCGGGAGGATGCCGATGCCGTAGCGAAGTTGGCTCCCGATGGCAACACGGCCGACGCAATTGTCGGCTTCCACGCACAGCAGGCGGTCGAGAAGGCATTGAAGGCAGTGCTCGCGGCGTTTGGCGAGGACTTCCCCTGGACGCACGATCTTCGGTATCTCATCGAGCGTCTGGACGGCATCGAAACGCCGCCGCCTGCATCCTTGCACGAGGTGCGTGTGCTCGCTCCCTGGGCGGTGGAGTTTCGATACGGAGAGACGATCGATGATCCCCTCGATCGAAAGCAGGCTCTCGCACTGGCTAAAGAAGCGGTTGAGTGGGCCAAGAACCAAGTCGAAGCCACGGCTCAAGGCCAGACGCAGCGCGTAACCGCGAAAGACATCGCCGCCGGGATCGTGCGCGTCCCTCGGGCAAGCAAGCGGTTGCTCCCTGTCAAGCGATGCCGAATCAGCATCGTGTTGCGGGGGGTCGATCTTGTGGACGTGCGATGGGACCCACGCCCCGGACCGGCCCAGGAGCGCTCCGGTGTCATCGGCATCGGTAAGCAAACCGCTGCCGAACTATCCGAGGGAGATGTGCTGTGCATCACCAGAGTCGATGGTGAAGTGCGGCTCGATTGAGTGACATCTACGGATGTCGCGCTCGTCGAGCGTGTCCGGGCACGAAGGCGGCGGTCGTTGGCGACAAGCGGTTTATCGGAGGCCGATAAACCTTGAAAAGATCGATAAGGCTTGCGATTAGGGAAGCTCAGCGATGATCAGGCGCAGACCGACGTCGAGCTCGGCCTGTGTCCGCAGATGGCCGTTTCGCTCATCCCAGCGGCCGCTCTCCAGGTCGGCGCTCAGCCTCGCCAGGCCCTCCTCGATTTCGTCCTGGGCCATGTGGTGCCAGGAGGAGCTGGCGCGGCGGACATCCGGGTCGAGGTGCAGGTCCGGTCGGTCGAAAATCGCGAGCCAAAAGCCGTCGGTGCACCGGCTGGGGATCGGCACCGGCTCGATCGAGGCAGTCGGGAGCATCGCCGTCAGCTCGTCGATCGGCAGCATCACGCGGGCGTGGAAGTCGAGTATCCGCGGGAAGTAATCGCGAGCCATCCATAGCTCGGTGGGTGGGGTCGGCGTGAAGGTGAGGACGAGCACGCGCTGCCTCGCCACCCGGACCATCTCGGCCAAGCCGGCCTGCGCGTCGCTCCAGTGGTGGACCGTGATCAGCGCCATCGCGGCGTCGAAGCTGTCGTCCTCGAACGGCAGATTCTCGGCGATGCCCTCGACAACCGGCGCCGCGCCTGGTGGCCGTTGCTCGATCATCGTCCGCGAGGGCTCGACCGCAGTGACCTCCCGACCGGTCGGCTCGTAGGAACCAGCGCCGGCGCCGACGTTGAGCACGCTGCGGGCGTCGCCCAGCGCCGCCTCGATCTGTGCCGCGATCCGCGGGTCCGGCCGGCGCACGGCGTTGTAGCCAAGCCCTAATCGGTCGTACGTCATTTCGGCCACGGGCGGAATATATGGAAGCCGAACGACCCACTCGCGAGCGGGCCGTTCGGCGACGACTCAGCTGATTGCGAGACTCAGCTCGGGTTGATGTAGGCGATCGCGATCGCCATTGCGTCGTCGATTTCGTGGTGCCCTTCCGGCACGTTGTAGATGCCGTGCAGGCGGATCGTCTGGTTTTTGCTGATCGTCGAGATCGGATTGCCGGTGCAGACGCCCATCGAGGAGACGTGTTTACGGCCGTCCAAGTGGGTTTCGTAACCCGCGCCACCGTAGCCCGCCACCGAGTTGCAGAGCAGCGTGCCGCCCGTGCTCTCGTTGGTGAGTTCGATGTTGACGCCGTGGTCGTGGATGTGCCCCGCGGCGGCGATCAGTTTGCCGCCGAAGGTGGCTTTCCAGTCTTTGTGCGTGTCGCTGAGGCCGATCGGAACCGAGATCAACGAGTCCAGGCTGCAACCGTCGGCATCGAGCCAAACCGGGCGCAGCGGGGCGCGGTTGGTGTGATCGCTGCCGGTCGCGTACTTCCAGGTCACCCGGACTTTCACCGTTTTGCTGGTCGTTTCCCAGTTCATCAGGTCGACGACCATGTTCCACGTCTCGGTGCTGTTGATCTTGTAGCCGTAGTTCAGCGACTGGAGGTCGATCGCCGTGCGCTCGTTGCCGGTGGCGAAGAAGCGCTCACCGAGCAGGCCCGGGCCGCTGTTGCCGCAGGTGGCGTCCGTCTTGCCGCTCGACTGGGCCATGAAGACGGCGTGGTGGAGCATTGGGCCCTCTGTGATGTTGGCTTTGCTGCCGTTTTCGTAGACGAGGTCCGGCGTGGCGCCGATCAAGGTGCAACCGGTGCACGGCTTGGAGATGTTGGTGACGATTTTGTTGGCGATCTGACCCATTTCGTCGTGGTCGTGGGGGTCGCCGTTGCCGGCCGGAATCGTGTACGGGCCGTAATCGATCGTTTTGGTGGTGATCGTCGCGTTCGCCGCGCTGGCCGGCACGAGGGCCGCAACGAGGCATGCGAGTATCGCCATACGCCTGATAGCAGGCATGGTTCTCCCTTCCGCTTGGAGTCGAAGTCCACCCTCCCAATGAACTTCCCTGATTGATCGGGAAACCTAGACTGTGCAGTCGATCATGTCAAGGTAGGGGCGTCGCCCCGGCGCGTCAGCGCCTCAGGCCGGTGTCAGCGCCGCGGGCCGGTCTCGCAGCGCAGCGAGTAGCCCCAGCCGGGGCCGCCGTCGCAGTGGTCGCGATCGCGACCGCCGTAGAGCTTGTCGGGGCTGGCGCCGCCGTAGAGCCGGTCCTCGCCGCCTTCGCCGTGGCAGCCGTCCTGCCCGGAGCCCATGATGCATATGTCGCGGCCGGGACCGCCCCAGCAGCCGTCGCTGCCGGCGCCGTGCTTGCAGTAGTCGTTGCCCGAGCCGCCGACGCAGTCGCTGTTGCGATTGCCAGTGATGCAGACGTCGTTGCCGCCGCCGCCGACGCAGCGGTTGCGCCGCGCCCCTTCCGAGTAGCAGGTGTCGCGCTCGCCGTTGCCGATGAACTTGTCGGAGCCGTCGCCGAGGCGGACGGTGAGCGGCATGGGAAGGCGATTCTCCACCTCGACGAAGTCGCCCGACGGACCCATCTCGACCTCGACGCGCCCGGCTGAGCTCAGGCGGCAGACGGCGACGAGCCGGAAGCGCTCGAAGCGGCATCCGGTGGGGTGGGTGCGAGCCATCCAGCCCCGCACGACGAGGCGCGATCCCTCCACGCTCAGGCGCAGGTGCGAGCCCGAGGCGGCCCCGTGCACGACGATCTGGCCCTGCGGCACGGCAGGTGCGGAGAAGAGGCCCAGCACCAGCGTGGCGGCCAGCGCGAGGACGGCTGCTGTTCTCCTGATCGAGAAAATCGGCGGACACCATAGACGAGAGGGACGATCCATTCTTGTCACCTCGATCGTTTTCGGCAATTTGCGGCGCTTCTTTGAGCCTCGGCCCGGTTCTCTAGAATCGAGCCGGTGAGGAGGGGGTCCAAGACGCTCGTCGCGGCGCTGACCGCGCTGCTGCTCGCCGCGGGCCTGCTCGCCTGCGGTGGAGACGACGAGGGGAGCTCGACCACCGCCGCCCAAGCGCCGACGGGAAAGGGACCCATCGGCGAGGGCTCGGGCGGGGGCGACGCCAAGGCCGACGACGGGACGAAGCCGGCCGGCTTCGGAGGGGATGCCACCGAGTCGAGCGGGGACGGCGGGAGCGACTTCGTGCCCAAGCGGCACGAGGACTCGGGCGGGGGGTCCGAGCAGTACCGGGTGAAGGGGGGCGACAACAGCGTGCAGGAATTCGGCGCCGAGGCCGAGTCCTCGGAGTTCGAGGCTGCGGCGCAGGCGTTGCACAACTTCCTCGACGCGCGCGCCGCCGGCGACTGGGACGCGGCCTGCGAGTACATGTCGGAAGCTACGGTCGCCTCGTTCGAGCGCCTCGGCGCCCGAGGTGAGGGCGGGAGCACGAGCTGCGGCGAGACCCTCGCGGGCCTGATCAACCCGAACGCCAAGCAGGCGCTGAAGGAAGAAGCGGAAATCGCCGACGTCGGCTCGCTGCGAGTCGAAGGGGAACAGGCCTTCGTCATCTACACCGGCATCGACGGCACCGTCATGGCGATGCCGATGGCCGACGAGGACGGCGAGTGGAAGGTCGCCGGCCTGGCCGGCACCCCGCTCAGCTAACCGCGCCCGCAGGCCGAAGAGCCGACGCCCGGACTTGAACCGGGGACCCCTTCATTACGAATGAAGTGCTCTACCAACTGAGCTACGCCGGCGCTCGACCCATTCTAGGTATCGCGAGGGCGTCGGGCGAAGAAGGCGATCGAGCTGCCGGGACGGGCGCAGGAGACTGCGAGGCCGCGGTCGGTCGCCGCCGCGAGGCAGCGATAGTCGCGATGGACCGTGCAGGAAGAGCGCGAGGCGCCGCCGTCGGGGATGCAGCCGGGCGCGTTCATCCAGGTCGCGACGACGCCTCGCCCGACGTCGCAGCCGACGCCGGTCACCCGCAGGCCTTCCGTGCCGGCGACGGTGGTTTCGCCGCAGTCGCGGGCCGAGGCGCCGGGGGGCGCGGGCGGCGTCGTCGCCGTAGCGGTTGGCGCTTGCCCGCCCGCGTCGCCGCCGTAGCCTCCGCCATCGGAGTCGCCACAGCCGGCAGCCGTCGCGGCGAGAATCAAGAGCGCTGCGAACGAGATGATGCAAACGGGGCGGCGGCACTGCATGCCCCAAACCTAGCTGCGAGCGACGCGCCGTGCCTACTTGCGCCCCGCCTTCGTCTCGCCCTTGCCGCGCGGCACCGCCGTCGGCAAGTGTCCGCAGACGGGGCAGTCGGGCTCGGGCACGACCGGCTCGCGTTCGACGTCCATCGTCCGCAGGTCGTAGATGTGGCCGACGCCCTGGGTCGAGGGCTCGGCCAGCCCGGTCAGGTGGTGCATGACGTCGAGGCCGACCTGGCCGCCGATCAGGCCGCAGGCCGGCCCGAGGGTCGCCGCGGGGGAGGGTTTGGCGCGGCGCTGCTCGATCGCTACGTCGAACATCGGATAGCTGCGCCGGTAGGCGGCGACCTGACAGGCGAAGCAGCCGGTCACGCCGGGCACGTACAGCGGGCCGACTCGGGCGATCGGCGGGAAGTGGCTCATCGTGATGTAGGGGATCTCCGCCGCGAAGCAGGCGGAGTTGCACCACTGCTCGATTTCGTGTGCCGGCCAGTCGGCGGCGTCGATGACCAGGTCGTAGCCCTCGATCAGGGTCGCGATCGAGTCCTCGCCGTCGACCCGCGCCGGGACCGTCTCCAGCTTCATCCGCGAGTTGAATGCGCCGAGCCGATCGGCCGCGGCCTCGACCTTGAGCCGGCCGATGTCGGCCTCGGAGTAGAGAACTTGGCGGTTGAGGTTGCTCTCCTCGACCCGGTCGCCGTCGACCAGCAGCATCTCGCCGATGCCGCAGCAGGCCAGCGAGAGCGCCGACCAGCCGCCGAGGCCGCCGACGCCGAGGACGACGAGGCGGGCGCTCTCCAGGCGGGCCTGGCACTGCGACGGGGTCGGCCCGGTGGTGATGTCGGCGAAGTAGCGGATCTGGCGATCGAAGCGTTCGACCGTCGCCGCCGGGATCAGGTCGTCGTCGGCGGCGTCCTCGACCAGGCCCAGCTCCTCGAGCTGCGCCAGCAGGTCGCCGACGGCTTTCTCGCCGAAGCGTGCCTCCAACTCACCGCGCTCGAGGCTGCCGTCGAGGGCGGCGAGCAGGCGCCGCCCGTCCTCGTCGGGGTTCTCGATCTGGATGTCCGCCCTGGCGCTCGGCCGGAGCAGGTAGAGGTCGCCGTTCGGCGCCTCGATCTGCTCGGTCGTCCGCTTGATCCTCGGTCTGCGCATTTCTGCCGCCTTCTGTCTCGAATTCCCTCACGGGACCGACCGATTGCTTTAATGAGTTTCAGTAATAGCGGTTTGGGAGACCTTTCCCGAAGGGCCTGGTGCGACTCGGAACGATTCGAGTGCGCTGGGAGTCCGGTACCGGTACTAAGGTGATGTGGCCGCTGCAAAACGCGAGAGGTAAGGGAATGGGGCCCATGGTCAATCTCGAGGGAAAGAAGCTCAAGCAGGTCATCGACCCGAACGTCGCCAAAGCCTTCACGCACCCGTTGCGCGGGCACGTCTGGGTGACGCTGTTCGAAAAGGGCGAGACGAGCGCGACCGAGATCGCCGCCGAACTCGACCTCGAGCCGAACGACGTCAGCTATCACTTCCGCGAACTGCGGCGCCGCGGCCTGGCGAAACTCGATCGCGTGGTGCGGCGTCGGGGCTTCGAGGAGTACATCTACAAGCCGGTCATGCCGCCGCTCGACTTCGACGATGCCGAGTGGATGGCCTTGCCGCGTGAGCTCCGCGCCAGCGTCAGCGGCGAAGGGGTACGCCAGATAATGGATGCACTGACTGCGGCCCTCGACGCTGGCTCCTTCGACGCGCGCAACCGTCACCTCAGCTTGACCTGGCTGCTGGTCGACGAGCGCGGCTGGGACGAATCGATGAAAGTCGCCGAGCGGGCCCTCAACGAGTTCAGGGCGATCCACGAGCGCTGCGCCAAGCAGCGCACGAAGGCCTCGAGGCCGGGGATCCCGCTGGCCGTGACGATCGCCGCGTTCGAGACTGCCGCGAGCGCCGCCGCGCACGAGGCCGGCGAGGTCGACAGCCTGTAGAGGCGTCAGCTGCTGAGCTCGCGGGCGCGGGCGAAGACCCGGTCGAGCATCGGCTCGGTGAGGCGGCCGGTGAAGGTGTTCTGCTGGCTCGGGTGGTAGCAGCCGAGCAGCGACCAATCGTCGAGCGTCGCCTCGGCGCCGTGGCCGAAGCGCGGCCGCGGGCGCGGCGCCTCGACGCCGAGCGCGGCCAGCGCCCGCAGCGCTCCGTTCCAGGCGAAGGCGCCGAGGGCGACGATCGTGCGGCAGCGGGCGAGCAGCACCAGCTCGCGCTCGAGGTAGGGGATGCAGGCGTCGCGCTCGGCCGGGGTCGGCTTGTTGGCCGGCGGCGCGCAGCGGACGACGGCGGTGACGTAGGCATCGTGCAGGCGGAGGCCGTCGTCGCGGTCGACCGCCTCCGCCTGGTTCGCGTAGCCGGCTCGGTGAAGCGCCGCGTAGAGCCATTCCCCGGAGCGATCGCCGGTGAACATCCGGCCGGTGCGATTCGCGCCGTGGGCGGCGGGAGCGAGGCCGACGATCGCGATGCGCGCCCCGGGGTCGCCGAAGCCGCTGACCGGCCGCGCCCAGTACTCCTCGCCCTGGAAGCGCCGTGGCGGCGCCGCGGCGCTCGCCTCGCGCCACTCGACCAGCCGCGGGCAGCGACGGCAGGCGTGGACCTCGTCCGCCAGCTGTGGCAACGAGCCTACCCCTGCGGAAATGGGATTGCTCCGCTCGGTCGGCATCGGTGGAACTGAATCATGCGGACCCGCCCGCGAGTGCGCGGGCGGGTCCGAAAGCCAGGGTGCTCTGCCTGAGCGCTTAGCCGAACTTGTGGACCGAGAGCATCGGCACGACTGCGTCTGACGCGGTGATCTTCATCTGCTTCACCCCCTCCACAGACCCTTCTTCCACTGGACTTCTCCCTGCGCTTAGAGCGCGGTTAGCCCGACCGAGCTATTAGTGGAGAAAGTTCCACTAGTTGATAGAGCAGTAGCCAAAAGTCTGCATTTGGGATGGAAAACCGCCTTTGTGATCAATACGATGGAGTGGTTAAGCCATCAGCAACGATCGGAGGAGTCCCTTTGCCCGCAAAGAGCAAGACCGCCAAAGGCCGTAAAAGAGGAAAAGGAAAGACGAAGAACAGACGAGGCATCAACCAGGACCTGATCAAATCGCTGGCGCACGAATTGCGCGCCGAGATCCTGGCCATCCTCAACGAACGGATGGCGAGCCCGAACGAACTGTCCAAAGAGCTCGACGAAGGGCTCAGCCAGGTCAGCTACCACGTCAAAGTGCTCAAGGACTACGGCGTGATCAGGCTGGTCAAAACCGAGCCGCGCCGCGGTGCGGTCGAGCACTACTACCGTGCGACCTCGCGTGCCTATCTGAGCGATCGGGATTGGCATGAGCTGCCAGCGTCCGTTCGAGTAGGGATGAGCGCCGATCTGCTTCAAGCGATCGTCGACGACGCCGTCGCCGCGATGGAGGGCGAGACCTTCGACGATCGCGAGGATCGCCATCTGAGCTGGACGCCCCTGATGCTCGACGAGCAGGCATGGCTGTCCATGCAAAAGCTGCTCGACGAAACCCTCAAGCAGGTGCTGAAGCTCAACACCGAAGCTGGCAAGCGTCTCGCCAAATCGAAAGAGACGCCGATCTCGGCATCGCTCTCGATGCTCGGCTATGAAGTTCCGGATTCCGCCGCCCAGAAAGCGCCGAAGCGCAAATCGAAAGCGGCTGCCAAAAAAGCCAAAGGCAAAAAAGCCAAAGGCAAGGCGAAAGCGAAGGCCAAGAGGAAGTAACCCACGGCGACGCTGGGGCATCCAGCGATCCACAGCCCATAGGCTTCGGCCCGTGGGCGCCGATTCGTCAGCAGGTGGCTATGGGAGGCGGCGCGGCGTCGGCCGCGCCGCCGCCTTGTTGGCGTCTTTGATGCTCGTCGTCACCGGCGGCTGCGGTGGCAGCGGCCGGGGCGCCGAGACCGACCCCGAAAAGGGGTCCGACGCGGCGATCCTCAACGAAGCCCTGGCGCGCGAGCTGACCCTGGCCGAGGCATACACACGGAGCCGCCCCGCCATGCGCGGCTCGCGGAGCGCCGTCTGGCGGCGGTTGCGCGCCCAGCAGCTGGAGTACGTCAACGCCCTGACCAAGGCGATCCGGGGCCTCGGCGGCGACACCGAAGCCGAGGCGGAAGAGCTCGACCCCGCCAGGACCGAGGGGGCGATCGAAGCCCTCGGCCTCGCCTACGAGCTGGAGATTGCCGCGGTCGAGTTCTACGTCGACGAAGCCGCGCACCTGTACACGCCGGCCCCACGCACGCTCGTCGCCTGGCTTGCCGCAGGCCACGGCGAACATCTGGGCAAGCTGCCGGGCGGTGGGGGATGATCCGTCTGTGACCGGCCCCCTCTACGCGATCGGGCGCTTCTGCTCGCGCCGGCACTACCCGACGATCGCCGTCTGGGTGGTCCTCGCCATAGCCCTCGTCGCCGCCGGACAGGCCGCCGAGGGCAAGACCAACGACAACCTCACCCTGCCCGGCACCGACTCGACCGAAGCGACCGAGCTGCTCGAAGCGCACCTGCCCGAACAGGCCTACGGCACCAACCCGTTGGTCTTCGTCTCGACCGACGAACGGCTGACCTCGCCGCGCTACAGCGAAGCGATCGCCGAGACGGTCAAGCGGTTGAACGCGAAGGCCGACGTCAACTCCGCGGTCGACCCGCTCAGCCCCCAGGGCGCCGCGTTCCTCAGCCCCGACAAGCGCATCGCCTACATCCCCGTCTACCTCGCCATCGGCCCGGGCGAACTGACCGAAGCCGAGGCGCAGGGAGTGCTCGACGCCGCCGCTCCGGCCGAAGCAGCGGGCCTCGAACCCTCGATCGGCGGCTACGTCGGTCAGCAGCTCTCCAAACCCTCGACCGAGATCAGCGACGCGATCGGCCTGGCGGCGGCGGTGATCATCCTCCTCTTCGCCTTCGGCACGGCGACCGCGATGATGCTGCCGATCGTCTCGGCCGTGATCGGCCTCGCCTGCGCGCTCTCGATCATCCGCCTGCTCGAGGGGGTCGTCCAGGTGCCGAGCGTCGCCACCACCCTGGCGACGATGATCGGGCTCGGCGTCGGCATCGACTACGCGCTCTTCATCGTCACCCGCCACAAACTGCAGCTGCGCGACGGGATGGAGATACACGAGTCGATCGCGCGCGCGACCGCGACCGCGGGCGGCGCCGTCGTCTTCGCCGGCTTCACCGTCGTGATCGCGCTCTGCTCGCTCGGCTTCGCCGGGATCCCGCTCGTCACCACCCTCGGCTTCACCGCCGCGATCGCCGTGCTGACCGCCTTGGTCGCCGCGGCGACGCTGCTGCCGGCGCTGCTCGGCCTGCTCGGTCCGCGAATCGACTCGCTGCGGGTCACGCTCGGCAAGACGCACCCCGACGACCGCAAGCCGCACGGCTGGCTGCGCTGGGCCGACGGGGTCGCCAAGCGGCCGTGGCGCTCGACCGTGGCCTCGCTGGTAGTCCTGCTCGTCCTCGCGATCCCGCTGCTCGACCTCGAACTGGGCCAGAACGACATCAGCGCCTTCCCCAAGTCGACGACCGTCCGCCAGTCGGCCGAAGGCCTGCGCGAAGGCTTCGGCCAGGGCTCGATCGGGCCGCTCGTGGTCGTCTCCGAATTCGCCTCGGCCGGGGAAGCGAAGCAGCTGACCCCGAAGCTGCAGAAGCAGATCGGGGCGGCCGGCAACATCGCCGCGGTCAGCCCGCCGACCTTCGACCCGCAGGGCACCGTCGGCTTCTTCTCGGTGATCTCCGAATCGGCCCCCTGGGACACCGAAACGGTCGAACTGGTCGAACGCCTGCGCGAGACGACGGTCCCGGCGGCCCTGAAAGGGAGCGAAGCGGCCGCCTACGTCGGCGGCCAGACCGCCGGCTACATCGACCTCGCCACTCAGATCGGCGACAAGCTGCCGCTGATGATCGCGATCGTCGTCGCGCTCAGCTTCGTCGTCCTCCTGCTCGCCTTCCGCTCCCTCTTGATCCCGGTCAAGGCGGCGGCGATGAACCTGCTCTCCGTCGCCGCCTCCTACGGTGTCGTCACGGCGGTCTTCCAGTGGGGCTGGGGCGCCTCGTTGATCGGGCTGGACCACTCGATCCCGATCGTCAGCTTCGTGCCGCTCTTGATGTTCGCGATCCTCTTCGGCCTCTCGATGGACTACGAGGTCTTCCTGCTGACGCAGATGCGCGAGCACTACCGCGCCCATGGCGACGCCCGGCGGGCGGTGATCGAAGGCCTCGCCAACACCGGCCGGGTGATCACCTCGGCAGCGGCGATCATGGTCTGCGTGTTCACCAGCTTCGTCCTCAACGGCAACCCGATCGTGAAGGAGTTCGGCGTCGGCCTGGCGGTGGCGATCGCGATCGACGCGACCCTGGTCCGCTGCCTGCTGGTGCCCGCCGTGATGGTCCTGCTCGGCAAGCGGATGTGGTGGATGCCCGCTTGGCTCGACCGCTTCGTGCCGCGGATCAGCATCGAGGGCGAGGACTACTTCGCCAAGCGCGATGCCGCAGCCGCGAAGGCCTCCGCCGGAAGCGATTGAGCCTTGTTCCCGCTCAACCTCGCCAACACGCTGACGATGCTTCGCATCCTCGCCGTGCCGGTCGTGGTCGTCGCCCTGCTCGGCGAGACCCCGAACGGCGACGAGCTCGCCGCCGCGGTCTTCGCCCTCGCCGCGCTCACCGACGGGCTCGACGGCTACTTCGCCCGCTCGCGCGACGCCGTCACCACGTTCGGCAAGCTGATGGACCCGCTCGCCGACAAGCTGCTGATCGTCGCCGCGCTGATCTCGCTCGTCTCGCTCGACCGCCTGCAGGCCTGGGTGGCGATGGTGATCATCGCCCGTGAGATCGCCGTCACCGGCCTGCGCGCTATCGCCGCCGAGCGCGGCGTCGTGATCGCCGCCAGCCGGTTGGGCAAGCTGAAGACCGTGCTGCAGATCGCCGCCGTGATCGCGCTGATCGCCGTCGTTCCCTCACCGGCCTGGGTCGACGCGCTGGTCTACCTGGCGGTCGTCGCGACCGTCGTCAGCGGCGCCGACTACTTCTTTGGCCTGCGCCGCCGGCTCGAGCAGGAGCGGCAGGCGCGCGGCCGCGCCGCAAGCCGGGCCTAGCTGGCCGGCGCCTCCAGCCACTCGCGCATCGTCGTGTGGCGGCGCTCGTGCTCGCCGCTCTCGATCTCGACCCGCAGGTCGTCGAGCTTGCCGTAGCGCTCGGCGACGACGTTGTGGCGGTGGATCGTCTCCAGGTTCTCCTGGCGCGCCATGACGAAAGCGTCCCCGGGAAGGTCGGGGTAGTCGACGACGACGCGGCGCACCATCTCGCGCACGCAGTCCTCGACGAAGCGCGGCTGCGAGTGCGCCTTGGCGACGACGGCGAGCTCGTCGGGCCGCTTCATCAGCTCGTAGATCTCAGAGCTCATCGACTGCTCGACGATGCGCACCAGCTCCGGCGCGTCGATCCAGGCCGGGCCGCCCTCGGGGCAGCCGACGTGCAGCGTGCCGATGCCGCGCTGGTTGTGGGTGGCGACCGGCACGGCCTCGATCGCGGCCTCGATCTGCTCCGCGTCGAAGCCGCGCTCGGCGAGGCGTTCGCGGGCGAGGCCGCCGACCATCTCCTGCGCGCAGGGGCAAGCGGTCATCCCCTGCGCCTGCACGCCGGTCAGCGTGCGGGTCCCCCGCAGCGAGTCGACCGCGGTGCCGAAGAGGACGTAGATCTCCTGCGTCGAGAGGCCGCTGGCGGGGGTGGTGACCGTCTCCGGGTAGCGCGCCTTGACCGAGACCTCGGCCCGCAGGCCGCCCTGGCGCTCGCGCACGCGCTGCGCGATGTGGGCGGCGAGGATCTCGGCGCGGAAGGCCTCGCCGAGGACGACCTCGTCGATCGCCTCCCCGACGATTTCCTCGAAACGCGACATGTGGACCCCGGCCTGGCGCGGGTTGAGGTCGACGAAGCACTCGAAATCGGCGTGGTAGAGGTCCTCGCCGCCGTTCGCGGTGACCCGGATCACCTTCTCGACCCCGGTCACGCCGACCCGCGAGAGGCTGACACTCGTAGCGGGCAACCCAGACTGCACGTCGGGCGTCGCGGTCGAGAGCGAAGTGGGGGAGCCGCCGGTCATCGAGCATGAAGCGTAGGCGATCGGCTCCCTATACTTCGGCAAGCCGGAGCGTTGGGGCCGGCCCCCGGGAGGGGTACAGGGTTGCAGCGGAGGCAGTGAGATCGAGCCGTTGGAGACGGTCCCACAGGGGCTGAATCAGGATTCGAGCGAGCAGCAGGGAGCACCTCAGGAGCTGCAGGCGCTCGTCGCGCTCGGACGCGAGCGGGGCTACCTCACCTTCGAGCAGATCGCCTCCACACTGGAGGAGGTCGAGGTCACCAAGGAGCAGGTCGCCGGCCTGCACGCCCAACTGGTCGAGAACGGCGTCGAAGTGATCGCCGAGGACGGCGTCACCGCTTACAAGGAGCAGCGCCTGGAGGCCTCGGCCAACGGCCGGCGCAAACCGGAGCTCGACCTGACGATTGAACCGAGCCTCGACTCGTTGCGCCTCTACCTGCGCTCGATCGGCCGGGTCGACCTGCTCACCGCCGGCCAGGAGGTCGAACTGGCGAAGCGGATCGAGCGTGGCGACATGGTCGCCAAGCGCCAGATGGTCGAGGCGAACCTGCGCCTCGTCGTCTCGATCGCGAAAGGCTATCTGGGGCGCGGGCTGAGCTTCCTTGACCTGATCCAGGAGGGGTCGCTGGGGTTGATCCGCGCGGTGGAGAAGTTCGACTACCGGCGTGGCTACAAGTTCTCGACCTACGCGACCTGGTGGATCAGGCAGGCGGTGACGCGGGCGATCGCCGACAAGGCGCGGACGATCCGCATCCCCGTGCACATGGTCGAGAAGCTGAACAGGGTCGCGCACGTCGAGCGCCAGCTCGTGCAGCGCTTCGGCCGCGAGCCCGAGCCGGCCGAGATCGCCGAAGAGCTGCGCTGGCCGCTCGGCGAAGTGCGCGAGATCCTGCGCGTGGCGCAGCTGCCGGTCTCGCTGGAGAAACCGGTCGGCGACGAGGACGACTCCGAGCTGGGCGACTTCGTCGCCGACGACACCGTCGCCGAGCCCTTCGAAGAGGCGAGCGAACACCTGCAGAAGGAGGGCGTGCGCAGGGCCCTGGGGGCGCTGCCCGAGCGCGAGCGCCAGGTGATCGAGCTGCGCTACGGGCTCACCGGGATGGAGCCGATGACGCTGGAGGAGGTCGGCAACACCTTCGGCGTCACCCGCGAGCGGATCCGCCAGATCGAGAACAACACCCTGAAAAAACTTCAGCACCTGCCAGAGGCCCAAATGCTCCGCGAGGCCTCCTGACGCGCCGGAGAGGCGGTCATGCGGCGTCCTCGGTCGCTCGCGTGCAGAGCACGCCACGCTCCCTGCGTCCTTGCCTGACCACCTCTCCGACGCGTCAGGGGCTGAAATACTGCTGAGATGCCTTCTGGGGATAAGTTTTATTCACGTGCATCTCAGGCGATGGGGGCGACTGGGCTGCGTTGGATCGGCAGGCTCAACACCCCCCTTTATAGGCTTTCTGGGGGGCGGATCGGCGGGCGGATCAACAAAGCGCCCGTCTTGCTGCTCACCACGACGGGGCGCAAGTCCGGTCAGCAGCGCACCGCGCCGGTCGTCTACCTGGCCGACGGCGATGACATGGTCGTGATCGGCTCCAACGCCGGGCACAACCGCACGCCCGCCTGGTCGCTCAACCTGAAGGCAAACCCGGAGGCCGAGGTCGAGATCGGTCGCGAGCGCCGCAGAGTGAGGGCGCGGGTCGCCGAGGGCGGGGAGCGAACGGAGCTCTGGCGCAAGCACAACGAGCAGTACTCGGGCTTCGACGAATACGAGGCGCGGACCGACCGCGACATCGCCCTCTTCGTGTTGGAGCCGGCATGACCGAGCCCCACCCGTTCCGCCTCGCCGCCGAGGCCAAAGACCTGGAGGCGATGACGGCGACGCTGCGCGAGGACGTCGTCCTGCACAGTCCGATCCTCTTCCGCGGCTTCGAGGGCCGCGAGCTGGTGACCGGCGTCCTCACCCACGTATCCGCCACGCTCGAAGACTTTCGCTACACCGACGAGCTGGCCGAGGGCGACACCGTCGTCCTCCGCTTCAAGGCGCGGGTCGGCGACCGCGAGCTGGAGGGCATCGACTTCCTCGAGCTCGACGAGGAGGGCCTGGTCAAGGAGCTGACCGTCTTCATGCGCCCGATGTCGGCGCTGACCGCCTTCAACGAGCGCATGGCCGCCCGGCTCGGCGTCAAGTCGGGCTAGCTTGGAGTTTTGACCAGTTCGAGGATGACTCGTCCCGGGCCATCCGCACGACCATGCAGTCGATCTCCTGGCTGAAACCCGGCCCCGCGAAAGGGAATGCTCGGGATCGTGATCTGATGTTTGGAAGAAATCTGTGTCCGCTGAAACCGAAGCGGTGCGTCGATCGCAGCTTCGGCAGCAACCCGTTCACTTGGCCCGAAATCGTGGACCGGCGGAGGATCTAATGGGGGAGGTGGGACTCGAACCCACTCAAGCAGTGCTACCGACTTTACAGGCCGGCCCGGCTCTCCAGACTCCGGCGCTCCCCCAGCTTGAGAGGCTGATTCTAAGGGTGGTGAAACCTCAGGGTAGATCAGCCGCTCGATCGCCGTACCTCGGTCGATCTCGAACTCCGCGTACTTCGAACCCCCTAGAGCGATCTGCCGCTGCGACTCGATCACCTTGGCCGGAATAAGCCAGCGACGTCCGTCGCCTACCAGCACGAAGAGCAGATCGACGCATGCGGGATCGAACGTCTTGGTCGCCCCGCTCCAACTCTGATTCCCGCCGTTTGTCGCAATCATCACGCGCCAGCGACGGTGTTCCTTCGGCGTCATCGCACTCTGGGTCGACGTTTTCACTTGCACTCGAAGCATGTGTCCGTTGATTTCGGCGATCAGGTCTGCATCTCGGCTGTGGCCGAGAGGCGTCCACACAAGTGCACCCTGGCTGGCAAACCACTCCATCGCGGAGAACTCGCCCAGGTCCCCCTGTGCCCGGCGGTTGACTAGCCGCTTGCGATGTCCGCAGCCCCCTCTCTTGTGTTCCTCCATTGCGAACAGATGTTCGCATAAGTTTCAGACGTAACGTGCCGTGGCGTTCTTCCCCTTATGCACTTCGAGCTCGTACGAGATGATGCCTCGAATGAATGCAGGCGATCTCGACGGCCGGGTCTACGCCATCGCCGGCGTCGGCGGTGGGTTGGGGCCTAGCGTCGCCGAGCGGCTTGCTGCCGCCGGGGCGACGGTCGCGGGCACGGATCGCGACCAAGCGCGGATCGATGAGGTTGGTACCGCGTCGGGCCTCCCGGCCGAGCGTTGGGACGGTCGCGCCGTCGACCTGCTCGACGAGGAGGCGACCCGGGCCTGGTGCGCGGCGCTGCTCGAGCGCTTCGGCCGCGTCGACGGGCTGCTGCACCTGGTCGGTGGCTGGCGTGGGGGAACGCCACTGCATGAGGCGCCGCCGGCGGACTGGGAGCTGCTCCACGAGCTATTGATCCGCACGGTTCAGCACACGACGCGTGCGTTCCATGATGCTCTGCTGGCCTCCGAGCACGGTCGCTTCGTCCTCGTCTCCGCCAAGCAGGCCCAGGCGCCCACCGATTCCAACGCTGCATACGCTGCCGCCAAGGCGGCAGCCGAGGCCTGGACCCTGGCCCTCGCCGACGGCTTCGCCGGCAGCTCCGCCACGGCCAACATCGTCGTCGTCGACGCGATCCTCACGCCCCGTATGCGCGCGGAGAGCCCGGAGGGGGATTTCTCCTCCTTCACCCCTGCCGAGCACCTCGCCGCGGCGATCGCCTTTCTCTGCTCCGACGCGGCGCAGGAGATGAACGGGCAGCGTCTCCCGCTCAGCGGCTGATCTCGAAACTCGCGGGTCGGCCACATACCATGGACTGAGAATGGCGAGCAAAGGCTCCAAGCCCGCCGAGGGCAAGATGACGATCCGCCAGCTGGCCGAGCGGACCGGGATGACGGTGCGCAACATCCGCGCCCACCAGACGCGTGGCCTGCTGCCGCCGCCGACGGTGCGCGGCCGCACCGGCTACTACGGCGAGGAGCACGTCGCCCGAATCGAGCTGACCCGGGAGATGCAGGCCGACGGCCTCAACCTGGAGGCGATCCGGCGCGTGCTCGACAGCGGCGACGGCTCGGCTTCGGCGATCTTCGACTTCACCCGCGCCCTGAAAGCGCCCTTCGAAGACGAGGCGCCGGAGATAATCGAGGCCGAGGAGCTGGCTGCGATCTGGGACGAAGCCGGCGACCCCAAGCTGACCCGCCGGGCGGAAAAGCTGGGCATCTTCCGCACCCTTCCCGAGGGGCGGGTCGAGGTGATCAGCCCGCGCCTGCTGGGCGCCGCGGCGGAGCTGGCCAAGCTCGGCATCGGCCCCGAGGGGGCGCTTGTCACGGCCGAGAAGCTGCGCCGCCATGCCGACGGCGTCGCCCGCGCCTTCGTCGACCTCTTCGTCAAGGAGATCTGGCAGCCCTTCGACCGCGCCGGCCGACCCGAGCGCGACTGGCCGCGGATGAGCGAGGCGCTCGAACGGATGCGGCCGCTCGCCGCCGGCGCGCTGCAGGCCACCTTCCAGATCGCGATGGGGGAGGCGGTCGAGAAGGAGAGCGAGCGGACGCTGCGCGTCGCGGCCCGCCCCGAGAAGCGCTCGCGCAAGCGGCGCTAGGCCAGAGCGGCGTCGTCGAGCTCCTCGCCTGCGGCCTCCTGGCCGGCGTAGGCGAGGACGGCGAAGTACATCAGCGAGGGCAGGAGGGCGTCGAGCTTGCCGGTTTCGCCGCGCTGCAGGCGCGCGTAGAGGACCGATTCGATCCCCCCGACGACTCCCGCCGCGGCGATCGCCGACGGCCTCTCGTCCAGATCCTCCCGAACCAGGGCGTCGATGCAGGTCGCGTAGCTGTCGAGCATCTCGTCGCGGCGACGCAAGCCGGCCGGGCTGGAGGCCCGCGCCTCGACGATCGCGGTGCGCGCGTCCTCCGGCTCCTCTGCGATGAAGCGCAGCAGCTCGGCGATGCCGCTGCGCAGCTGCTCGCGCCAGCCGTTGTCCGCCTTGGCGGCGGCGGCCACCTCGATGCGCTGCCTCATCCGCCCGGCCGCCGCGTCGAAGGCGGCGAGGAAGCAGTCCTCCTTGTCCTCGAACTGCTCGTAGAAGGTCGGTCGCGAGATGCCTGCCCTGGTGAGGATGTTCTGCACCGTCAGCGCGTTGTAGCCGATCTCCGTGACGGTCTTGATCATCGCGGCGAGCAGCCGCTCGCGCTGCACCGCTCGGATCAGGTCGGGGTGCAAGGTCCGCACCCCGGCGGGGAAGCGTCCGTCGGCCCGCGTCAGCAGCGCCACCGCCTCGTCCAGCTCAGCCTCGGACCAGCGGTCGCCGACCGCGTTCGCCAACTTCTCCCTGCTGAGCATTACCCTGTCCTGTGCCATAAGGAACCTACGCGTTTCTTATAGAAATTGTGCAGGCCACCCAAGGGTACCAAAAGAGTTGCCACCGTGCGTCCCAAATTCCGCCTTCGCGGGTATCCTTGCCGCGATGCCCGCCTCCACCCGCCCGTCGCTCCCGCGCGAGTTCATCCAGCAGCACAAGCAGCGGCGCATCATGGACGCTCTCGCCGAATTGACCGCGGAGCAGGGCTACGAGGCGACGAAGATCTCCGACATCGTCAAACGGGCCGGGGTCGCCCGCAAAACCCTCTACGACAACTTCGAGGGCAAGGAGGAGGTCTTCCTCGCCGCCTTCGACTCCGCCCGCGACGAGGTGCTGCGCCGGGTCGAGGAAGGCAGCGCCGCCGAGGTGGGCGAGTGGCAGGACCGGATCGAGGGCGGCCTCGCGGCCTTCCTCGGCTACGTCGCCGAGCAGCCGACCCTGGCGCGGATGTGCATGATCGAGGCTCTCTCCGCGACACCGGCCACGACCAAGCGCTACGAGGACGCCATGGAGACGCTCGTCGCGCTCGCGCGGGAGATCCTGCCGCAGGACAAGCGGCTGCCGGGGACGATCGCCGAGACGCTCGTCGGCGGGGTCGCCTGGATCGTCTATCGCAAGATCCGCAGCGGCGAGGCCGAGCGGGCGGAGGATCTACTGCCGGAACTGTGCGAGTTCATGCTGTCGCCCTACGTCGGCGCCGGCCTGGCCGAGTAGCTGGTAGTAGAACCGCCTTAGTGGAACCGCAGTCTTTAGTACTGCAGTAGCCGGCAGACTTTAGTGCTGCATGAAGCAGCTTCCCCGCGGCCGTCACGGCCTCCCGCGCGAGTTCGTCGCCGAGCACCAGCGCGAGCGCCTGCTCGCGGCGATCGCCGACCTGCTCGAGGACCATGGCTTCGAGCGGACGACGGTGTCGGCGATCAGCGCCCGCGCGAGCGTCTCCAAGAGCGATTTCTACCGCCACTTCGAGAGCAAAGACGAGTGCTTCCTCGCCGCCTACGACGACGCGGTTGCGCGCCTGCGCGAGGAGGTGCTCGCCGCACGCGACGATCGCGACGAGTGGGCCGACGGGGTCTGCGCCGGGCTGGGGGCGGCGCTCGCCCGCCTGGCGGCGCAGCCGGCACAGGCCAACCTGCTGCTGGTCGAGGGCCTGCGCGCCGGGCCGAGCGTCTACGGGCGGTTTCAGGGGGCGGTCGAGAGCTTCGTCCCCTGCTTGCGCGAGGGAGCGCCGGCGGGGATCGGCGCGGTGGGGACGCCGCGGGAGACGGACGAGGCGGTGGTCGGGGGCATCGCTTCGCTGCTCGGACGCCGCGTATTGGCCGGCGAAGCGGCCCGGATCGACGAGTTCTTCCCGGAACTTGCCGAGTTTGCGCTCTCTCCGTACCTCGGCGTCGCCGAGGCGCGGCGCATAATCTCCGCTGGATGACGAGCGAAGCGAGCGCTACCGCAGGGGGCACGGCGACCGAGGCTCCGGGCGGGGCCGTTCCCGGCGTGTTCCCCTCGCAGGCCCTGAGCGAGGCGATCGACGCCGAGTGGATCGGCTCCGGCGACTACCGGATCCGCCCGGAGGCGATCCAGCCGGCGAGCATCGACCTGCGCCTCGGCGACTTTGCCTGGGCGCTGCGCTGCAGCTTCCTGCCCGACGTCGACTCGACCGTCGAGGAGAAGATCGAGGGGCTCGCCTTCCAGAGGATCGACCTTCGCGACGGTGCGGTGCTCGAGCGCGACCGGCCCTATCTGGTGCCGCTGATCGAGGAGCTGGCCCTGCCCGACGACGTGCGGGCGAAGGCCAACCCGAAGAGCTCGACCGGCCGGCTCGACGTCTTCACCCGGGTGCTCACCGACCGCCACCACCGCTTCGACGAGATCCGCCCCGGCTATCGCGGTCGGCTCTACCTCGAGGTCGTGCCGCGCTCGTTCGCGATCCAGGTGCAGACCGGGCTCTCGCTCAACCAGCTGCGCCTCGCCCGCGGCGACGTGCGCCTCTCCGATCCCGAGATCCGCGAGCTGCAGGCCGAGTTCCCGCTGCTCTACCTCGACTCCCATGCGCTGCGCGAGTCGGAGCTGGCGCTCGCCGAGGGGCTCTTCCTCAGCGTCGACCTCTCCGGGCCGAGCGACCGCATCGTCGGCTACCGGGCGAAGAAGAACAGCCTGCCGATCGACCTCTCGCGGATCCGCGCCTACCGCTGGACCGACTACTGGGACCCGGTCTATCCCGAGCCGGGCGGGCGGATCGTGCTCGAGCCGGAGATCTTCTACCTCTTGCTCTCGGCGGAGGGCGTCTGCATCCCGCCGCAGATCGCCGCCGAGATGATGGCCTACGACCCGACCGCGGGAGAGCTGCGCACCCACTACGCTGGCTTCTTCGACCCCGGCTTCGGCTACGACCCCGCCGGAGGCCGTCACGGCAGCCGCGCGGCGCTCGAGGTCCGCGCCCGCGACGTTTCCTTCATGGTCGAGCATCGCCAGCCGGTCTGCAAGCTGGCGCTGGAGCGCACCGCCGCTCCCGCCGAGCGCCTCTACGGCGAGCAGCTGGGCTCCAACTACCAGGGCCAGGTGACGATGCTGAGCAAGCACTTCGAGGAGACCGGTGGCTGAGCGCACCTGGAACGTCTACCTCGCCGGCGAGATCCATTCGGATTGGCGGGAGCGGATTGAAGCTGGGGTGCGCGAGGCTGGGTTGCCGATCGAGTTCTCGGCGCCGGTCACCGATCACGCTGCTTCCGACGACGCCGGGGTGGGGACGCTGGGGGAGGAGGGCGAGCCGTTCTGGCGTGACCACATGGGCGCCGGCGTCAATGCGATCCGCACCCAGACGCTGCTCCGCGACGCCGATGTCGTCGTCGTCCGCTTCGGCGACAAGTACCGCCAGTGGAACGCCGCCTTCGACGCCGGCAGCGCCGCCGCCCTCGGCAAGCCCTACGTCACCCTGCACGAGCCCGAGCTCGACCACGCCCTGAAGGAGGTCGACCGCGCCGCCCAAGCCGTCGCCCGCACCCCCGAGCAGGTGGTCGCCGTGCTCCGCTACGCGATCGAGGGCAAGCTCTCCTAGCCTTCATCGAGCAGGTCGAAGGTGCACTCGCGCGGGTCTTTGTCGTCCCGGAAGCGTCTGAACCTCGCGCCATGGCGAATGCGACCCGCGGCCGCGTGGTCGTAGCCGACTTCGATCACCAGCTCCGGCCGCAGCGCCACCCACTCGAGGTCGCGGCCACCGGTCCATCGGCTGGGCTCGGCCGTGCCGCTGTCGCCGGTCTCGAGCGGGGAGAGGAGCTTGCGGAGGTTGCGTTTGGCATCCATGCTGAAGCCCGAGATGTGGCCGACCGAGCGCAGCTCGCCGCCGCCGTAGAGGCCGAGGATCAGCGAGCCGACCGTGCCCTCCTCTTTGCCCGGTCGCCAGCCCATCACGACGCAATCGATCTCGCGCTCGCGCTTGACCTTCGCCATCCCCTTGCGCTTGCCGGGCAGGTAGTGCGCATCGAGCTGCTTTGCGATCGTGCCCTCGGTCCTGCGCAGCCACTCCTCGGCTCGCGCCGGGTCGGGGCTCAGCTCCGAGAGCTCGACCCCGGTCCGCTCGGCCAGTGCCTCCAGCCGCGCGCGCCGCTCGGCGAGTGGCGCCTCCAGCAGCGCCTCGTCCTCCTCGGCGAGCAGGTCGAAGGCGACGTAGTCGGTCGGGATCTCCTTCGAGAGCAGCGCGATCCGCGACTCGGCCGGGTGGATTCGCTGCTGCAGGGCGTCGAATTCGAGGTTCCCCTCGCTGTCGCGGATGACCAGCTCGCCGTCGAGCACGTAGCGGCCGGGGGCGAAGCCCAGCTCGGGGAAGTAGCGGGTCAGGTCTTTGCTTCCGCGCGACTGGATATAGGCGCTTGCGCCGTCGACGAAGACGATCGCGCGGAAGCCATCGAGCTTCTGCTCGTAGGCCCACTCCTCGCCGAGCGGCAGCTCTTTGCGGGTCAGCGCCAGCTGTGGCTTGATCGGGGGGCTGAGAGGAAGGCCCATGCCCGACAGTGTGCCCGAGTAGCCGCGGTGCTAAGCCGGTGCGTCGTCCGTCCGGCGCTCGCGCGGGTCGGGCACCGGCACCGATTCGAGCAGGGTCCTGGTGTAGGGGTCCTCGGGCCGCTCGCAGACCCGGTCGGCCGGGCCCTGCTCGACGATCCTGCCTTCGTGCATGACCGCGATCCGGTCGGAGACGTGGCGGACGACGCCGATGTCGTGGGCGATGAAGACGTAGGTGAGCCCGAAGTCCTCCTGCAGCTCGGCGAGCAGATCGAGGATCTGGGCGCGGATCGAGACGTCGAGGGCGGAGACGGGCTCGTCGGCGACGATCAGCTTCGGACGCAGCGAGAGCGCCCGGGCGATGCCGACCCGCTGGCGCTGCCCGCCGGAGAACTCGTGCGGGAAGCGGTCGTAGTGCTCGGGCGCGAGGCCGACCCGCTCGAGCAGGCCCTGGACCTGGGCGCGCAGCTCCGCACCGGAGGCGCGGCCGTGCAGGCGCAGCGGCTCGCCGACGATCTGGCCGATCCGCTTGCGCGGGTTGAGCGAGGCGTAAGGGTCCTGGAAGATCATCTGCATCTCGCACCGCAGCGGCCGCATCTTGCGCCGCGAGAGCCCGGCGATCTCGCGGCCCTCGAAGCGGACCGAGCCGGAGGTCGGCGCGATCAGCTGCAGCACGGCCCGCGAGAGGGTCGACTTGCCGCTGCCCGACTCGCCGACGAGCCCGAGCGTCTCGCCATGCTCGACGCTGAAGCTGACCCCGTCCACCGCGCGGACGCGGCCGACCTCGCGGTCGATCAGGAGGCCTCGCTTGATCGAGTAGTGCTTGACGAGGTCGGTGACCTCGAGCAGCGGCGCCTCGCCGCGGGGGGGTCGCAGCGGCGGGGCCTGGTCGAGCCGCAGGACCGCGCCGAGCAGCTTGCGGGTGTAGGGGTCTTTGGGCGCGTGGAAGATCTCGTCGACCACACCCCGCTCGACGATCTTGCCCTCGTGCATGACCAGGACCCGGTCGGCGACCTCGGCGACGACGCCGAGGTCGTGGGTGATCAAGAGCGTCGCCAGGCCGCGCTCGCGGTTCAGTCGCGCCAACAGGCGCAGGATCTGCGCCTGGACGGTGACGTCGAGCGCCGTCGTCGGCTCGTCGGCGATCAGCACCTCGGGTTCCAGCGCCAGCGCCATCGCGATCATCGCCCGCTGCCGCATGCCGCCGGAGAGCTCGTGCGGGTAGCCGTCGACGCGCCGCGCCGGCTCTGGGATGCCGACGGAGTCGAGCAGCTCGATCGCCCTCCGGCGAGCCGCGGCCTTGCCGGTCTCCGGGCGGTGCGCCTGGATCGCCTCGACGATCTGCGTCCCGACCCGGTAGACCGGGTTGAGCGAGGTCATCGGGTCCTGGAAGATCATCGCGATCTCGGCCCCGCGCACGCCCTGCAGATCCGCCTCGCTCGCCGCGATCAGCTCCCGGCCGCGCAGCCGCGCCAAGCCCTCGATGCGCGTGTTGGGCGAGCGCGTGAGGCCGACGATCGTCTGCGCGGTGACGCTCTTGCCCGAGCCCGACTCGCCGACGATCGCCAGCACCTCGCCGGCGGCGAGCTCGAAGGAGACGCCGTCGACCGCTTGCACCAGCCCCCCTTCGGTGACGAAGCCGACCCGCATGCCCTCCACGCTGAGGACCCGCTCGCTCACGGCCGACCCGCCCTCACTGCGCCGAGCTCCCCAGCTTGACCCTCGGGTCGAGGAAGGCGTAGGCGAGGTCGACCAGGGCGTTGAAGAGGACGACGAAGAAGGCGCCGAAGAGCGTGATCGCCATGATCGGCGGCAGGTCGAGGTTGATCAGCGATTCATAGGCGTAGAGACCGATGCCGTCGAGGTTGAAGACGCCCTCGACGAGGATCGCCCCGCCGAGCAGCGCGCCGAAGTCGAGGCCGAAGAGGGTGACGATCGGGACCAGCGAGTTGCGCAGCACGTGCCGCGTCATCACCCGGCGCTCGGACAGGCCCTTGGCGCGTGCCGTGCGCACGTAGTCCCGACTCATCGCGTCGAGCATGTTCGAGCGCAGGACGCGGCTGTAGAGGCCTATGTAGACGATTGCCAGGGTTACCCACGGCAGGACCAGGTGGCTCGCCCATTCCAACGGGTTTTCGCTCAGGCCCACGTATCCCCCGGAGGGAAAGGCTTCGAGCTCGTAGGTCAGGTAGTTGAGCAGGATCGCCGCCAGCCAGAAGATCGGGATCGAGATCCCGGTGACGGCGAGAATGGTCAGCGCCCGGTCGAGCCGGCCGCCGGCCCGCACCGCGGAGAGGTAGCCGAAGAGGATCCCGAAGAACATCCAGATCACCGCGGCGCCGACGCAGAGCGAGAAGGTGGTCGGGAGCCCTTCGAGGATGCGTTCGTCGACGTCTTCTTCGGTTTCGTAGGAGATCACCTCGCCGGTGAAGATGTTCTTCATCATCGTCAGGTACTGCTGGGGAAGGGGATCGTCGAAGCCCCATTCCTCGGTGATGCTGGCGATCAGCTGTGGGTTGGCCGACCTGCCGGCCATCTGCCGTGCCGGGTCGGCATTGGGGATGACGTTGAAGATCAGGAAGACGATGACCGAGACGGCGAAGAGGACCGCGACCATGCCGGCGAGGCGCCTGAGCACGAAGCGTGCCATCAGACCGCCGTCCCCTCCGGCTCGGCCATCCCGGCGTGGGCCTCGAGCCGTAGCTTCGCCCGCGGGTCGAGCGCGTCGCGCAGGCCGTCGGCGAAGACGTTGACCGAGAGCACGGTCAGCAGCAGCATCGCGCCGGGGATGACGGTGAGCAGCGGCGCGCTGGTGATCAGCTCGAAGCCTCCCGCGATCATCGTCCCCCAGGAGGTGTTGGGGGGCCGTATGCCGACGCCGAGGAAGGAGAGGATCGACTCGAGCAGCATGCTGTTGGCGACGGCGATCGCGAAGAAGACGATCACCGTCGAGATCAGGTTTGGCAGGAGCTCGCCGAACATCACCCGCAGCGGGCCGGCACCCTGGGCGACGGCCGCCTCGACGAACTCCTTCTCGCGCAGCGCCAGCACCTCGCCGCGGATCGGCCGCGCGACGTACGGGGTGTAGACGACGCCGATGATCAGGATCGTGATCCAGATCGAGCTGCCCGAGAGGCTCAGCGGGCCGATCTTCAGGCCCACCGCGAGCGCGAGCCCGAGCGCGATCCCCAGCAGGGTCACCGGGATCGCCCAGACGACGTCCAGCGTCCGCGCGATCACGGCGTCGACCCAGCCGCGGTAGTACCCGGCGAGCAGGCCGAGGCCGGTGCCCAGCAGCGTCGTGATCAGCGCCGCGGCGATGCCGACGAAGAGCGAGGTCCGCCCGCCGTACATCAGCCGCACCATCTCGTCGCGGCCGAGCCGGCCGTCGGCGCCGAGGAAGAACCTGCCGCCGGCGCCGAGCCAGAGCGGCCCGATCGGCCTGCCTTCGCGGTTGACCACTTCGCGGGCCTCGCCGTCGACCTCGACCTTCTCCAGCGTATGAGTCGTGTTCGGCCCGGTGTCGGCGACCTGGTCGGCCCAGAGTGGCGCGGCGAGGACGAAGAGCGCGATCGCGACGAAGACCGCGCCGAAGGCGAGTGCGACGCGGTTGCGCCGCAGCCGCCGGTACGCCAGATACCAGGGGCTGCGGCCCGCCACTACTCGAACTGGAAGCTGGTCAGGTCCTGACCGAAGATCGGGTTGAAGATCACCTGGTCGAGGTCGACGTCGCTGGAGACGAAGGTCGAGACCGTGTTGGTGCCGTACGGCACCCACGGAGCCAGCTCCATGAATTCACGGTCCAGCTCCGCGTATTCCCCTTCCTGCTTCGGCCCGAGCTGTTCTTCGCCGAGCTTGGCGATTTTCGCGTTCAGCTTGGGGTCGTCGATCTGGGCGAGATTGGTGGCGCCGACGCTTTCCCCGGCGAGCTGCGGCTGGAAGTAGTCGTTGGGGTGCGGGTAGTCGGTGAACCAGTTGGCCCAGCCGGTGTCGAGCTCGGGGGTCTCGGAGTTGCTGATCGTCTGGAAGTAGACGTCGCCGCTGATCGTCTTCAGCTCAACGTCGAAGCCGAGTTTTTCGAGCACGTCGGCGTAGTAGGCGCCCGCTTCGTCGTTGGGGCTTTCGTCGTCGGTCCAGACCGTGACTTCGCGATCGGCGGGGTCCGCCTGCTCGATCAACGCTTCGGCTTTGCCCATGTCGTGCGGGTAGAGGTTGTACTCCTCGTGGCCGGGCATCTCCTCGGGGAGGATCTGGTGCGCCGCGGACATCGAGCCGGAGTAGATCCTTTCCAGCGCTTCGGGGTCGACTGCGTAGTTGACGGCTTGGCGCACCTTGACGTCGTCGAAGGGGGTGAGCGACGTGTTGATCCAGAAGAAGTAGATGTTGATCGGGCGCTCGACCCTGAACTGGGTGCCCTCGTACTTGTCCTTCACCTTGTTGTAGAGGTCGGCCGGGACGACGCTCTGCATCCATTCCGACTTGCCGCGTTCGATTTCGTTGACCGAGGTCGCCTGGTTGCTGGCGATGCTGATCTCGATCTTGTCGACGTGGCCGTCGGGGAAGTCGGGCATCAGCTTGCCGTTGTTCTCCCACTGCGGGTTGCGCTCGTAGGACCAGTTGCGCCCCCGCTCGACCTTGACGATCTCGTAGGGCCCGGTCGCCGGCGGCGGGTCGTCGGTCAAGTTCTTGGCGGGCGTCCCGGCGGGGAGGACCGCGACGTAGAGCAGCGCCAGCTCGTTGACGAAGGTGCCGCGCGGCTTGGTCAGGTGGATGACGATCTCGCCGGTCCTGTTGTCGGTCTCGATTCCGGGGATGCCGCCGCGCTTGGTTTCCGCGAACTCTTCGGCGCCGACGATGCCCGTGTAGAAGGCCACGCCGTAGGAGTCCATCTTGAACATGCGTTCGACCGTGGCGGTGAAGTCGGAGGCCTTGACCGGGGTGCCGTCGGAGTACTTGAGCCCCTTGCGCATCGTCAGCGTGTAGGTCTTGCCGTCCTCGCTGATCTTCGGCAGGCTCTCGGCCAGGGCGGGGACGACCTCGGTGCCCGCCTCGCCGTTCTCATGGGCGTAGGTCAGCAGCGGCAGATAGGTGCTGTACATCGCGGTCAAGCCTTCGGCCGTGAAGGCGATGTTCGGATCGAGTTCCGGGAAGGAGGCGTAGGTGGCCCTCAGCGTGCCGCCTTCTTTGCCGCCCGAGTCGCCGCATGACGACAGACCGATACAGAAGGCTGCCAGTCCGAGCACAGCAAGCACAGCAGGGAGCTTCCTCACGTTCACGACCTCCGATTTGGACTGGGCAGGGCCTCTGCGGGAATTAACTCCACCATAATCTCGCTGGCGGCGTCAACCTCCCCTGGACGTTCTTTTCCCTGCTCCAAGGGCCAATTCCTGCCCAGCAGCAGCGCCGAGGCGAAGACAATTGCCATCACGCCCACCCCGGCGACGAGGAACGTCGCGCGCGGGCTCCATGCGGAGGCGATCAAGCCGCCGAGCAGGTAGCCGACGCCGGGCGTCGCCGAGGCGGCCGATTCGAGCGTGCCCAGCGTGCGCGCCTGCATCGAGCGCGCGGTCAGCTCCTGCACGGCGCTGACCACGGCGACCCACTGGACGCCGTTGCCGGCGCCGCCGACGGCCGCCGCGGCGCAGGCCATCGCGAGGGTGTCGGCGGCGGCCATGCCGAGGTAGCCGGCGCCGATCGCGACCGTGCTGAAGAAGAGCAGCAACGGCAGCGGCGCCCGCCGCAGGGTGGCGAAGACGACGCTGCCGAGGACCATCCCGGCCCCCCAGCTGCCGAGCATCAGGCCGTAGCCGGTGTCCCCGGCCCCCAGCGTCTCCTTGGCGTAGATCACCTCGATCGGGATCACCGCCGAGAAGAAGACGAGCGCCGCCGATTGGGCGACGAGCAGCCGGCGCAGGGTCGCGTGACGTCGGATGTAGCCGAGGCCGGCGCGGACCTGCTCGCGCAGCCGCCCGGGCTCGGGCTCCGCGTGGGGCAACGGCCTGGCGGTCAGCAGGATGCAGGCGATCACGTAGAAGGAGGCGGCGTCGAGCAGCAGCGCCGACTGGACGCCGAGCGCCGCGACGACCAGGCCGGCCAGCGCCGGGCCGACCGCGGCGCCGCCGGTGAAAGCGACGTTGAGCACCGCGTTGCCCGCTCGCAGCTCGCCCTCGGGCTCGAGCATCGCCGCCGAGACCGAGCGGGTCAGCGTGCGCGCGGTCAGCGCCAGGGCGCCGTCGATCGTCGCGACGACGACCACCGCGGGGAGCGAGAAGTGACCGGCGAGCAGGGCGAGTGCGCCGAAAGCCGCCGCCTCCCCCGCGTAGATCGTCGGCAGCACGAAGCGGGGCGGGGGCCGCTCCAGCCGCGCCACCGTGATCGGCGTCAGCAACGCGGGCAGGAAGCCCGTCCCGACGAAGAGCAGCGCGGTCGCCAGGGCGCTGTCGGTCTGCTCGAAGACGAGCACCGAGAGGGCGACGATGCCGAGCCAGTCGCCCATCTCGTTGACCGCATAGGAGAGGGCCAGGCGACGAAACGCAGGCCGACGGAGGGGTGCGCGCAAGCCTGGACTACCCATTAATCGCCCTAGAGCCCCACGTGTTTATGCACAAGTTTCGTTGCAAATGCACAGGTTTCCGCCGAGTTGTGCTACAAACTTGCCAGCAACTAGAAAGTCTCGCGCACCGATCCTGTGCGAGATACCCCGTCCGGGCTTCAACGAAGGGAAAAATCACATGGGCTACAAAAGGTAAGACTTCAGACTCAGACGAAAGGCGAGCGCCCCTCGGGCGCATCGCTTTCGAGTAAAGGGGCGCCCCGTCGGCGCCCCTTTGCGTTTTCCGGCACCGCCGGCGCTGGTCCGTGCCTGATGCCCTGGGGCCTTTTGGCTGTTTTTGCGGAGTTTGCAAGGTCTTGGCCAGGTGGTCGACGTGGGTTGCCACGCCTGCGACGAGCGTCTACCTTGATACAGCAGGTTGCGGTCGTCGCAAGCTTTGCTGCCAGTCAAGGAACCGACGAATCCGCGGCAAACCCTTGACCTGGTCCGGCATTTGCCGGTCGGCGCCACCCGATCATGGAAAACCAGCGGCCCACACGCCTCAGCCACGCGCTCTTGCTGCTGGCCCTCGTCGGCGCGGTCGCGATCGCCGTCTGGCGGGCGCCCTTCGCCAACTGGGACCTCGCCCTGTTCGGCATTCTGCTCGGCTTCTCGACCTTCAGCGACGTCACCTCGATCGAGACCGAAACGCGGCTGAAGATCTCCGGCAACTTCCTCGCCCTGGTCCTCGCCATGGTCTTCCTCGGCGGAACCCCGGCGGCGGTGATCGGCGTCGTCTCCCTGCTCGCCGGCTGGCTGCGCTTCCGCGAAAGCTGGAACGACCTGCTGGTCAACCTGCTGACCTACATGACCTTCCCGCTGCTGGTCGGGATCGCCTTCCACGAAGTGCTCCTCGAGACCGGGGTGACCGCCGCCGACCCGGCCTTCTACGTGCTCGTCTTCGGTGCCTTCCTCGCCGCGCTGGCGATGAACTTCTCGATGATCGCCGCCTACACCTGCTACCTGGAGCGCAGCTCCTTCGTCGAGAAGGTGCGCACCGCGCTCTTCCCGCTGCTGCCGTCGGAGCTCGCGGCGGCGCTGATGGCGGTCGGCGTCGCCTTCATCTATAACCAGATCGGCCTCGCCGGGGTCGCCCTCTTCGGCATCGTCCTGGTCATCTTCCAGTACCTGCTCGGCGCCCTGCTGAAGTCCGAGGAGCGGGCGCACGAGCTCGAGGTGCGGACCAACCAGCTGGCCAGCTTCCAGGTCGGCATGTTGAGCGCGCTGCTGCGCACGCTCGATCTGCGGGACCAGATGACCGCACGGCACAGCGCCGCCGTCGCCCGCTACTCGCGCGCGATCGCGCAGAAGGCCGGCCTCTCCAAGCGCGAAGAGGAGCTGGTCCACATCGCCGCGTTGCTGCACGACATCGGCAAGTTCATCCTCCCCGACCGGATCCTCAAGGCGAACGTGCCGCTGACGGACGAAGACTGGATGCTGATCCGCCGCCACCCGCAGCAGGGCGCGCGCGTCGTCTCCTCGCTCGACGGCTACGGCCCGGTGGCCGACATCATCCTCGCCCACCACGAGCGGATCGACGGCAAAGGCTACCCCCGTGGCCTCGAAGGCGACGACATTCCCCAGCTGGCGCGGATCATCTCCGTCGCCGACACCTACGACGTGATGACCGCGCGCGACTCCTACCGCACGCCGACCTCGAGCTACGAGGCGATCCAGGAGCTGCGCCGGGTTTCCGGCAAGCAGCTCGACGCGCGCTTCGTCGAGGTCTTCATCGAGTTGCTCGAGGACAAGGACGTCTCCTTCCGCCACGGCGAGGAGGCCGACTTCGAGCGCGAGCTCTCGCTGGAAGCGCGGATCGCCGAGACGGCGAGCCCCGGGGTGGATTCCGGGCGCTTCCAAGTGGCCGGCGTCTCCGTCGGCGGCTGAGGGCCGGCCGGGGAGCCCGGCTGCGTCGGGTACGGTTCGCGCCCATGCGTGCCGTCACCTTCCAGGCTCCCGGCGAGGTCCGGATCGAGGAGAAGGCCGATCCGGAGATCGTCGCCGCGGACGATGCCCTGGTGCGGGTCGAGGCGAGCGGGATCTGCGGCTCGGACCTGCACATCTCCCACGGGCGGGTTCCGGTCGAGCCCGGCTTCACGATCGGGCACGAGTTCGTCGGCACGGTGCTCGCCGCGGGCGACGACGTCGAGCGGGTCGCGGTCGGCGACCGCGTGCTCGGCTGCTTCCACACCGCCTGCGCGACCTGCGCCGCCTGCCTGCGCAGCGACTACCACCGCTGCGAGCGGGGGCGCACCTTCGGCCACGGCTCGCATCTGGGCGACCTGCAGGGCGCCCAGGCGGAGCAGCTGCTGGTGCCGCGCGCCAACCTGACGCTGCGGGCGGTGCCCGAGGGGATGACGGACGAGGTCGCGCTGTTCGCCGGCGACGTGATGGGGACCGGCTACCACGCGGTCGCGCACGCGGGCGTAAGGGCCGGCGACACGGTGGCGGTGCTGGGGCTGGGCCCGGTCGGCCTCTGCGCGGTCCAGGCGGCCCAGGCCTCGGGCGCGACCAAAGTCTTCGCGGTCGACGCCGTGGCTGCTCGGCTTGAGATGGCCGAGCGCTTCGGCGCGGTGCCGCTGCATCTCGACGAGGACGAGCCGAAGCGCGCCGTGCGCGGTGCCACCGAGGGACGCGGCGTCGACGTCGTCGTCGACGCGGTCGGCGACCCCGGCCCGCTCGCAATGGCCGTCAGCCTCTGCCGCGACGCGGGCACGGTTTCCGGGATCGGCGCCTATGCGGGCAAGGGGGAGGTCCCCCTCGGCCTCGCCTGGCTCAAGGGGCTGACCCTGCGCCTCGGCCTCGCCAACGTGATCGCCCACGTCGACCGCGTCCTCGCCCTGATCGAGGCGGGCGCGCTCGATCCCGCGCCGCTGGTCACGCACCGGATGAAGTTGGATGAGGCGGCGGAGGCGTACGAGCTGTATGACAACCGGGAAGCCTTGAAGATCGTTCTCACGCCGTAGCCGCACATAGCGGCGACGCGTTTGTGAATCCGGGCGTTTCTCTCTACAGTGGATCGGTGCGGTCGAGGCGCCTCGCAATCGCGGCGGTCGTCGTCCTGGGCGCTCTTGTCTTTGCCGGGAGCGCCCGGGCCTGCTCGTGTGCGCCGACGACGCGAAGCGAGGCGGTGCGGCAGGCCGATGCCGCGATCGCCGGCCGGCTGGTGAAGGTGATTCCTCAGAGCCGTTCCCGTGCGATCCATCGCTACAGGGTCCAGCGCGTCTATAAAAGCGGCCGCGGAATCCGCCTCGACCGGGTCGTCTCGGTCAGCAGCGCACGCGATTCCGCCGCCTGCGGCTTGCCGACCCGCGTCGGGCGCCGCTACGAGCTCGCCCTCTCATGGTCGGGCGGAGGTTGGTCGAGCGGGCTCTGCTCGCTCTTGCGTGGCTGTACCAGTTGACTGGCACACTTGGCTGCTTTACTGTGTCTCTTAGATGGCACAGCAGACGCGTGAGCCGAATCCTTTCTCGATCGATCCCGACGACGAGCTGCCGGTCGGACTGCAGCTGACCTGGCGCCTGCGGGCGCTGATCGCTACCGGCCGGCTCGCTTCCGGCGAGCGGCTGCCGAGCTTTCGCCGGCTCTCCGAGTGGGCGGGCGTCAACGTCAACACGGTGCGCGCCGTCTACGCGGGCCTCGAGCGGGAAGGGCTGGTCGTCACCAACCAGGGCCAGGGCACCTTCGTCGCCGAGGGGATCGAGGCCGCCGCGCAGCTGGAGGAGATTGCCACCGATG